>CADANQ010000033.1:12223-41619 GCA_902789365.1 uncultured Eubacteriales bacterium | reverse complement strand
TGCCGCTGAAACGGATCATAATCGGAGGGAGATCCCTCCGATACCTCCCCGCTGCTGCCATACGTTTGTTCTCCTTCACACACGACTGAACAGTTACAAGTATTCATTTTTGCCGAAAAAAAGATGAATTTCCTATTGACAATGACCGTTTTTTTCATTATTATTTAACTATGGAAAGCAACTTAATGGTTTGGAATTATCCAAAGTAAAAGAGGACGACAAAGAAAGGGTGTCCCGGATGAAAAAACGGATCCTGGCCGCGATGATTGCGTCGGGAGTAATATGCTTATCCTGCGCCGGCGCCCCGGCCGAGACGGCGGGCCCGGCGGAGGAAACGGTGAAGCCTCCCAAATACAAAAGCGTTTCCGTTCATGATCCGTCGATAATCAGGGCGGAGGACGGGACTTTTTACATTTTCGGCAGCCACATGGCCGCGGCCGTATCGGAGGACCTGATCAGCTGGACCTCCATCAGCAGGGACGCCCAGGGCGGCTGCACGCTGGTGGAAAACGTGCAGGAGCAGATGAAGGACGCCCTTTCATGGGCGAAAACGACCACCTTCTGGGCTCCGGACGTGCAGCGGCTGCCCGACGGGCGCTACGCCATGTATTACTGCGCCTGCGAGGGCTCCAGCCCCCTGTCGGCGATGGGGCTCGCGATCGCGGACAGGCCGGAAGGCCCATACGCGGATCAGGGCGTATTCCTGAAAAGCGGCATGCCCGGCTACAACGCCAATTACTATCCCAACGCGGTGGATCCCTGCGCGTTCTTCGATAAGAACGGCAGGATGTGGATGGTGTACGGCAGTTATTCCGGCGGAATCTTCATTCTGGAAATGGATCCGGCAACGGGCTTCCCACTGGAAGGACAGGGCTACGGCAAAAAGCTGCTGGGCAAGAATCACGCCCGCATCGAGGGTCCCTATATCCTGTACAGCCCCGAAACGGATTACTATTATCTGTTCCTGTCCTTCGGCGGGCTGGACAGCAGCGGCGGATACAACATCCGGGTGTGCCGCTCCAGGGAACCGGACGGGCCGTATGAGGACAGCCTGGGGCAGGAAATGATCAAATGCGGCGGCGCCAACGGCACCTTCTTCCATGACCCGGACTATGAGCCCTACGGGGTCAAGCTGATGGGCGGGTATAAGTTTGAGACCGTCGAAAGCGATACGAATAAAATGACGCAGGCTTTCCGCTCCCCCGGGCATAACAGCGCCTATTATGAGGAAGAGACCGGAAGGTATTTCCTGGTTTTCCATACGCGCTTTGCGAACAGCGGCGAAAGCTTTTCCGTCAGGGTGCACCAGATGTTCATGAACGCGGACGGATGGCCGGTGGTATCCCCCCTCCGGTATACGGGGGAGGGCAGGGAGGCGCCGAGGCCGGAACACCGCCCCGGCGTGTACAAAATCCTGTTCCACGAACATGATATCAACTCCGCGGAGCATATATCCCAAATCGCCGCGCTGCATGCCGACGGCACCGTGGACGGAGCGTGCGAGGGGACCTGGGAGAGCGCGGAGGATGGCACCGTACGCCTGACGCTGAACGGAGAGACTTATACCGGGGTATTCACTCGGGCCCTGGACGGCGCCCAGAGCGCCTGGGTCACCTGCTTTACGGCGCTGAACGAAAAGGGCGAAGCCGTCTGGGGTATCCGGACGGACGACATCGGCGGAATGTAAAGCCGTATTACGCGGCGTATCCGGAGACTTTTTTCAGAAACGGGAGGTGCGTTTGATGCGCAGAGGAATGGCTTTGCTGGCGGCGCTGGCGCTGCTGCTGAGCTGTATCGCATGGGAGGCCCTGGCGGAAGAAAGCGTCCGTATGGGCCGCACGGAGCCGCTGTATTCCCAGGCGCGGGCCGGGTATACCCTGCCGGTGTACGGGAAGGAGCCGGTCCGGGTCGAAACGGACCTGACCCTCTCTGTCGGCGACAGCGCCCGGGTGGAATTTACCGTGCCGGAGGACGGCCAGTACGAGATTTGGCTGACCTACCTGAACACGACCCGGTCCACCCTGCCCACGGAGCTGATCGTGCGCCTGGACGGGGAACTTCCCTTTTACGAATTGCGGCGCGTGAAGCTTAACTCCCTCTGGGTGGTGGAATCGGACGATATCCCCGCGGATCGTTACGGAAACGAGATCGCCCCGACGCCGGTATCCGCTCAGACGGAGCAGACCGTGGGCATCACCGATTCCACGGCCCGGATCGACACGCCCTTCCTGTTTGAACTGAAGCAGGGAAGCCACGCCCTGACCCTGGAATGCCGGGACAGCGGAACGCACATCAGCGCCGTGACCCTGAAGGGGCCGGAGACGCCGCCCGCCTACGCCGGGGAAAAGGCCGAAGGCGACGGCATAATCGTCATCGAGGGCGAAAACATTCTCAGCCGCAGCAAATCCTCCATCCGCGGCGCGGGGGAATTCAACGCGGCGCTGACGCCCTACAGCATCGAGCATCGGGTGCTCAATCACCTGGACGGCGCCTCGTTCGATACGGCCGGGGACACCGTAACTTACACCTTCAGGGTGGAAAAGGCGGGCTGGTATAACCTGGACTTCCATTACCGCCAGAGCGTGAAGGCGGACTTCCCCGTGTTCATCGATATCCTGATCGACGGGGCCCTGCCATCGGAAGCGGCCGCGCGGGTTCATATGGATTATTCCACCTCCTTTAAGGATATGACCGTCATGAACGGCGGCGAGCCCCAGACCTTCTATCTTTCCGAGGGCGAGCATACCCTGTCCCTGCGCATCAACGGCGCGCCGCTGACGCCGGTATATGAGATGATCGACCGGGTGCTGAGCGAGATCAACAGCCTGAGCCTGGAAATCACCCGTCTGTCCGGCGGAAAGGCCGACCAGTACCGCAGCTACAACGTGCGGGAATATATCCCGGACATCGAGGACCGGCTGACCGGCTGGAGCCGTGACTGCGCCGACGCGGTGGAATACGTGAGGCAGTTTTCCTCCAGCGGGTCGGGAAGCGCTTTTTCCAGCCTGACCCTGTGCGCGGACCAGCTGAGGAGGCTGGCAGAAAAGCCGGAGGACCTGCCCAGGCGCCTTTCGGAATTGTCCACCGGGTCCAATTCGGCCTCCCGTATGCTGGCCCAGCAACTGCAGGACATGGCCAATAACGATCTGTCCATCGACCAGATCATTTTCTATCAGGACGGGGCGAAGCTCCCCTCCCGCGCCGGATTCATGGAATCCGCCGGAAAGAACGCGCAGCGCTTTTTCACGTCGTTCTCCAGCCAGGACTATGCCGCCGGCACGGGCAGGGACGGGCATCTGCAGGTGTGGATGGGCCGCAGCCGCCAGTATGTGGAGCTGGTTCAGAACCTGATTGATACCCAGTTCACCCCCGGGACCGGCATCCACGTGGACATTTCCCTGATGCCGGACGCCAGCAAGCTGGTGCTTGCCAACGCGGCGGGCACCGCCCCGGACGTGGTGCTTTCCCTTCAGTACGTGGTGCCCAGCTATCTGAATATCCGCGGCGCGCTGTATGACCTGACGCAGTTCGAGGACTTCGGCGAAGTGGCTCAGCGGTTCTCCCCGGGCCTGTTCATCCCCTATACCCTGGGAGAGGGCGTGTACGCCATGCCGGAAACCGTCAACTTCTGGGTGATGTTCTACCGCAGGGATATCCTTGAGGCCCTGTCCATCGAGGTGCCGGACAGCATGGATGAGGTAAAGCTGATCCTGCCCGAACTGCAGCGGCGGAACATGAACTTCTATTTTCCCACCGCCGGTATGAGCGGCATGAAGGTATTCCCCGGCACCCTGCCGCTGATCCTTCAGGCCGGCGGATCCATTTACTCCGATACGGTGAGCGACACCACCCTGGACAGCGACGAATCCCTGAGGGGCTTCAGGGAAATGACCGAGCTGTTCACCGTGTACAACATGCCCGCCGACGTGCCTTCTCCCGGCTTCTATCAGCAGTTCCGGGACGGTACGCTGCCCATCGGCATCGCGGACCTGGCCACCTACAATCTGCTGCTCAACGCCGCGCCGGAACTGGATTCCCTGTGGGACATTGCCCTGTATCCCGGGCTTACGCAGGAGGACGGCACCGTGACGCGCTGGACCACCGGCGGCGCGGAGACCATGGCCATTATGTCCCAGACCAAAATGCCGGACGAGGCGTGGGAGTTCCTGAAATGGTGGAGCAGCGACGAGGTACAGGCGGAGTTCGGAGCGCTTTTGCAGAGTACGTACGGCTCCGAATACATCTGGCCCACCGCCAACAAAAACGCCTTTGCCACCCTGCCCCTGAAGAGCGCCCATAAGGAGGTCATCATGGAACAGATGAAATGGATGACCGAAGCCCCCTGGGTGCTGGGTACGTACATGCTGGAGCGCGAGCTTTCCAACGCGTTCATCTCCGTGGTGGTGGACGGCGTGGACGCCCGCCGGGCTCTGGATACGGCGGTAAAGCGTATCAACCGCGAAACCTACCGCAAGCTGGAGGAGTTCGGCTACTACAGGGACGGAATCATGCTGAAGGAATTCCCCACGCCCACCGCGGACATCGTGCAGAAGTACATTGACGAATGGAACGCGGCCCATCCGGCCGGGGAGGAGGCGCAGAGATGAGGACAAAAAAAAGCACGCCGTATCTGTTTCTGGCGCCCTATCTGATCCTGTTCCTGATTTTCATCATTATTCCGACGGTCATGGCCATCGGCCTTTCCTTCACCAACTACAACGCCGTGCAGACGCCGCAGTTCGTGGGCCTGACCAACTATATCAACCTTTTCACGCAGGACACCATTTTCCTGCAATACGTGCTGCCCAACACGATCCTCTTTGCCGTGATCGTGGGCCCGGTCGGATATCTGCTGGCCTTCTTCCTGGCCTGGTCCCTGAGCCAGCTGCCGAGGCTGCCCCGCACCATCCTGGCGCTGATCATCTATTCCCCCTCCATGACCATGGGCGTCGCCATGACGGTTATGTGGCGGGTGGTGTTCCTGGGGGACCAGAGCGGCATCGCAAACTATGTGCTCACCCAGATGGGGGTCATCACGGAGCCCATCGTATGGATGCTGAACACCCAGTACATCCTGCCCATCGTCATCATTGTGGCGCTGTGGAGCAGCATGGGCGTCGGCTTCCTGGCCATGCTGGCGGGCCTCCTGAACGTCAACTCGGAGCTGTATGAGGCCGGAGCCATCGACGGCGTAAAGAACCGTTTCCAGGAAGTGTTCTACATCACCATCCCCTCCATGAAGCCGCAGATGCTGTTCGGCGCGGTGATGAGCATCGTGGGCGCGTTCCAGGCGGGCAATATCGGCGTGATGCTGACCGGGTCCAACCCCACGCCCGGCTACGCCGCCCAGCTGATGGTGAACCACATTGACGATTATGGCTTCACCCGCTATGAAATGGGCTACGCCGCCGCCGTTTCCGTGGCGCTGCTGGCGCTGATCTACGCGTTCTCTTTCGTGGCGCGCAGGCTGTTCGCCCCCAAAGACGAATAATCGGCCGACGGAATGAACGGCTGGCTTCCCCGGAAAAACCATCTTTCCCACACAGGAGGTGCTGAATCATGGCGATCGGCGGCACGAGAGTGAACCCGAGCAAGTTCCACAAAAACCAGATCCCGCTGTATCTGTACCTGGTGCCCATCGCGGTCTTTATGGGCGCGCCCATCATCTACATAATCAATCACGCGTTCAAACCCATGGACGAGCTGTTCGCGTTTCCGCCCCGGTTTTTCGTATCCCATCCTTCCATGGTCAATTTCCGCAACCTGTTCCAGACCGCGGCGGGCTCCTCCATCCCCATCAGCCGTTACATTTTCAACTCCCTTGTGGTAACGCTGGCGGTGGTGCTGCTGTCCGTCCTGATCTCCACCATGGCGGGCTTTGCCCTCTCCAAGATGAACTTCAGACTCAAGGGCCCCATCTTTGAGGTGAACAACATCGCCCTGATGTTCGTGGCCACGGCGGTGACCATCCCGCGCTACCTGACCATCAACACCCTGGGCATCCTGGACACCTATTTCGCGCATATCCTGCCCCTGATCGCCATGCCGGTGTGCCTGTTCCTGATCAAGCAGTTCATCGACGGCGTACCCAATTCCCTGATCGAAGCGGCGCAGCTGGAGGGGGCGGGCTCCTTCACCATCTACCGCAAGATCATCATTCCGCTGACCAAGCCCGCCATCGCCACCGGCGCGATCCTGGCGTTCCAGAGCGTGTGGACGAACGTGGAAACCTCCAACCTGTTCACCTCCGCCGAGGGCATCCGCACCCTGCCCTTCTACATGAACACCCTCACCTCCGTGGGCTCCGTTCAGGGCCAGGGCATGGCCGCCGCCGCCGCGCTGATCATGTTTGTTCCCAACCTGCTCCTGTTCATCGTAATGCAGTCAAGCGTCATGAACACCATGGCCTATTCCGGCATCAAGTAAGGAGGAGAAGCAATGCGAAAGAAAGGTCTTGCGCTTCTCCTGCTGGGGATCCTTGTGATCCTTGAGGCCGGAAGCGCCGCGGCTTCGGTTCCGTACCGGACGTTCACCCTGGGCGTGGACGGAAACCTGGTGCAGACCCAGGCCGCCTATGAACCCATCCGCTCCATGACCCGCTTCGGGGATACCACGCTGAAAAACCCCGCGGACATGTGCCTGGGTCCCGACGGGAACCTGTATATCGCCGACGACGGCAACAACCGCATCCTGGTCATCACCCCGAACGGCGATTACGTGAAGGAACTCGGCAACAAGAAAAGCCTGAAATCCGCCCAGGGCGTGTTCGTGGACCAAAGCCTGAACGTGTTCGTCGCCGACGAAAAGGCCCGGGCCGTGGTGGTGTTCGATCAGAACGGCAGCGTGATCCGGACCTACGAAAAGCCCTCCGACACCCCCCTGTTCGGGGAAAACGCGGCCTTCAAGCCCAACAAGATCGTGCTGGACAAGCGCGGCAACCTGTATATCGCCTCCACCGGCAACACCAACGGCATTATCCAGCTGAGCCCGGTGGGCAGCGGCGAATTCCTGGGCTATTACGGCGCCAACCAGAGCCGCGTCACCTGGATCACCGCCATCCGCCGCAAAATCATGAGCGAGGATCAGCTGAAAATGCAGGCGGACATCGTGCCCACCTCCGTAAAGAACCTGACCATCGACGAAAAGGGCATGGTGTACACGGTTTCCGAATCGGAAAACGCCACGCTGCGCCGCCTGAACGTGGCGGGGAGCAACACCCTGACCATCGATTTCAGCACCGAGCGCACCACCGCCGTGGCGGTGAACAGCTTCGGTTCCATCTTCACCGCCAACAAGGACGGCTATATCGTGGAGTACACCTCCGAAGGAAACCTCCTGTTTTATTTCGGGGCCACCGATACCGGCGACCAGCGGGTGGGCACCTTCAAATCCGTCACCGGACTGGTAGTGACCGATGATTACAATATCTTTGTGCTGGATGAGATCCTCAACAGCGTGCAGGTGATGCGGGCCACGGAATTCACCGATCTGGTGCACCGGGCGTTCACCCTGTTCCAGGACGGCAAATACGCGGAGTCGAAGGCGCCGTGGACCGAAGTTCTGCGAATGAACAGCCTGTTCACCTATGCCTCCACGGGCCTGGGCGAAGCGCTGTACCGGGAGGGAAACTATGACGAGGCGCTGACCTCCTTCCGCAACGGCGGCAACCGGAAGGGCTACTCCGACGCTTTCTGGGAACTGCGTTCCGACTGGCTGCACAAAAACCTGGGCAAGATCCTGATCGCTGTCGTCGCGGCGGCGCTTCTCCTCAAAATCCTGGGCATAGCGGACAAAAAGTTCCGCTTCATGACCCCCGTGCGCAGGGTGGCCGGCAGGATCGGGGAAATACCGATCCTTCGGCAGGTGGGCTGGTGCTTTACCATGATGCGCAATCCTTTTGACTGCTGCTACGGCATCAAAAAGGAAAAGCGCTCCTCCCTGTGGGCGGCAGCCGTCATTGTGGCGCTGTTCTTCATCCTGCAGGTCGCCAACAAGTATTTTTCCGGTTTCCTGTTCAAAACGGTCCGGGAGGGCGAGTATGAGCTGCTGCGCGACGCCGCGCTGACCTTCGGAGCCTTCCTGCTGCTGACCGTCTGCTGCTATCTGGTGTGCACCATCAAGGACGGCGAGGCCAGGTTCAGGGATATCGTGATCGGCGGCGCGGCCGCGCTGACCCCCATGATCATCGCGCTGCCCATCCGCCTGCTCCTGAGCAGGGCGGTCACCTTCAACGAGCAGTTTTTCCTGACGCTGCTGGACGTTGTTTCCTACGGGTTCACGGGCATCCTGATCGTGCTGGCAATCATGTATCTGAACGACTATACCTTCAAAAAGACCCTTGCCATCATCGTCATTACCCTGTTTACCGTGCTGGTCGCCGTGGCGCTGCTGTTTGTGGTGTACGTGCTGATCGGGCAGCTGATCGACTTTGTTTCCTCGATCTACGGAGAGGTGGTGTATCGCTTTGTCAGGAAGGTTTAAGCTGATCCTGGCGCTGCTGCTGGCGCTTGCCCTGATGTGCGTTTGCGGCGGCGCGGCCATGGCGGAGGAAACTTCGGACGCCCCCGCCGACACCGCCCCGGCGGAAGAAAGCGCCGCCGTCATTCCCCCGGAATACAAACCGGCGGCGCAGTCCTCCCGTTTCAATCTGTATGTGCGGGAGGATACCCTGGCCATCATCCTGGAAAGCAGGAGAAGCGGCAGCCTGCTGTACTCCACGGTGCAGAATCCCGATGATTTCAAGGACCAGGCCGCGTGGAAGGGTTTCTATCAGAGCGGCATCGTGATGGAATTCATCGAGGATGTGAAGAGCACCAACACCCAGGCGGATTTTATCAACATGCAGGCCGACATTTCGGTGGAATACCTTGAGAACGGCTTCTCCGCCGAGGTTTTCTTCCCCGCTTACGGGGTGGGCTACACCGCCCTGGTGACCCTTGACGAAAACCGCCTGACCGTCAGGATTCCCCAGGACAAAATCATTGACGGAGAATCCGAAGGGCACCGCTACACCGTATCCACGTTCACTCTTTACCCCTTTCTGGGCTACAGCGTGCTGGGCCGGGACGAGGGTTATATGATCATACCCGACGGGCAGGGCGCGCTGATCGAACTGAAGGACAATGAGAAGCGCTTTTCCTCTCCCTTTGACCGTCCCGTGTACGGTACCAACATCGGCATTGAGGACACGGTCAATTCCCGCTGGACCGTGGACTCCGAACCGGTAATCATGCCGGTGTTCGGCATGGTGCATACGGCAAAGCAGATCGGTTTTCTGGGCGTGATCGAACAGGGCGACAACGCCGCCCGCATCCGCGCGTATCCCAACGGGGCCAACAACCTGAGTTTTGACTGGGTCAGCGCCAAGTACACCCGCCGCATGGTGTACAAGCAGCCCACGGGCCCTTCCTCCGGCGCGGTGGACATGCTGACGGAGGAGCCCCGGCGCTTTGATATCGTGCAGCACTTCCTTCTTGCCGACGGCGAGGACGCCACGTATGCGGGCCTTGCCTGCGCCTGGCGGGATTACATGGAGGAAAAAGGCTTCTTTGCCCACGCGGACAGGGACCGCCCCTTTGACGTTGAAGTGGACTTCCTGGGCCTGGAACGTGAAAACGACGTGCTGGGCAAGACCGACGTGGTGATGACGACCTTCGGTCAGGCGGGCGAGATTCTGGAATCCCTGATGACCGACGGAGTGGACCATGTCACGGTGGTATACCGCGGCTGGCAGGCAAACGGCCTCACCGGCGGCGTTCCCACCTCTTTCAGTCCGGCGGGGTCCCTGGGCGGCGGAGGCGGACTGGAAGCGCTGATCAGGAAATGCGCGGGTCTGGGCATGGACTTTTCCCTGGAAGCGGATTTCCTTTCCCTGAACACCGAAACCCATCCCACCCTGACCTATTCCGCATTTAAGAAGATCACCAGCCAGACCTGGAGCCGTCCCACCTTCGGGCCGGTATACGGCACCGTGTACATGCTGGCCCCGGAACGCTCCCGGTCCGTTGCCGGGGACTGCCTGAAGGCCATGCTTTCCGCAGGGGTTCCCGGCGTGGAGCTGACGGGCGTCACTCAGCTGATGGCGGACTTCTATTATCAGAATCATTATCAGGAATCCGGCAAACTGGCGCAGGCCTACCGGGACATCGCGGCCCTCGCCGCGAAGGATTTCAGCGTGACGCTGAAATCATCCAACGCCTATCTGTGGCCCTGGGCCGCCGCCCTGAACGACCTGCCCGTGACCGGCTCCGATTACGCGTATGTGTCGCGGGACGTGCCGCTGCTGGCCATCGCCCTGTCCGGGAAAATGCCGGCTTACCTGGAATATGTAAACTTCCAGGCCAACGCCCGCAAATTCTTCCTGCGCCTGGCGGAGCAGGGCACACGCCCCTGTTTCCTTTTGACCATGGAGGATCCCATCAGGCTGCAGAACACCAACTCCTCCGACATCTACTCCGCCCGCTGGGATCTGTACCGGGTCACGATGGCCATGTGGTATTCGGAGCTGAAAGAACTGCACCGGAACATTGACGGAGCGTCCATCGTCGCCCATGATACGGCGGGCGACGTTACAAGGGTGACCTGGAGCAACGGCGTGAAGGTTTACCTGAATTATGGGGAGACTGTCGGCGAGATGGACGGCGTTGCGCTGGAACCCATGACCTGGAAGGCGGTGAACTGAGCGTGGGAAACTGGCTGTATGAAAAAGTTCTGCCCCTCCTGGAGTATGTTCCCTACGTGCTGCTGGGCTGCGTCTGTGCGGCTCTGATCGCGGCGCTGATTTACGCTTTGGTGCGCAGGTCGCAGAAAAAACCGGTGCAGCGCTTCATCCGGGATACCCTATGGGGCTATTTCTTCATCTTTCCCTGGCTGGTAGGTATCTGCATCTTCTTTCTCAGCGGCGTTGCCGATTCCCTCCTGTATTCCTTTTATAACCTGAAGCTGGACAACGGACTGCAATTGATTCCCCTGACCGGGGAAGACGCCATGGGGAACACGGTATACACCCCCCTGGCCAATTACATCTCCGTATTCAACAAGGAACTCAACTACCCCGTTACCCTGGCGAATTTCGCCGTGAGCCTGATATTGCAGCTGCCCGTCATCATTGCGTTTTCCCTGATCATCGCGCTGATGCTCAACGGAAAGATCCGTGGCCGCGGATTCTTCCGCACCGTCTTCTTCCTGCCGGTGATTATCGCGACGGGCCCCGTTATGAATCAGCTGACGGCGCAGGGCGTGTCCAGCGTGCCCATGGTGAGTCAGAATGTAATCACCTCCGTGCTCGCGGGCATGCCGGAATTCATCTCCACGCCCATCAGTGATCTGTTTTCCCAGCTGATCCTGATCCTGTGGAATTCGGGCATCCAGATCCTGATCTTCCTGGCGGGCCTGCAGAAGGTTCCCACGGCCATGTATGAGGCGGCCAAAATAGACGGCGCTTCCGGATGGGAAACTTTCTGGAAAATCACCCTGCCCACGCTGCGCTCCATGATCCTGCTCAACTCCATCTATACCGTCGTGACCCTGGCTACCGGCAGCACCAACCCGATCATCGACCTGATCTACAACGCCACCTACGCGGTTACCAAGGGTTATTCCTACGCCGCGGCCATGACCTGGATGTACACCGTCATCGTTGCGATCCTTCTGCTGATCACCTTCCTGATCATCAGGGAAAAGAAGGAAAAGAAGAGCAAAGACATCTGGCGCCGGGACGTGGAAAGCGCAAAGCGCGGCATGCAGAGCAAAAAGGTGCGGAAACTGCTGGAAAGGGGGAAAGCGGCATGAGCATCACGGACATGGAACTGAAGGAAAAGGCCAAAGCCATCCGGAAGGAAAAATTCAAAAAACGGATGCTGGGCAGCGCGGATAAGCGTGGGCTTATGATGTCCCTCGTTGTGTATGTGCTGCTTGTCACCATCGCGTTCATTTACCTCTACCCGGTGCTCTATATGTTTTCCCGTTCCCTTATGACCCGAAGCGATCTTCTGGACGCCTCCGCCAAGTGGCTGCCCTCCCAGATCACCGGGAAAAACTACCAGGACGCCATCCTGACCTTGGATTACTGGAACAGCCTGTGGAAGAACCTGGTGCTGGCCCTGGTGCCCACCGTCTGCCAGGTGTTCATCTGCTCCATGGTGGGCTACGGCTTCGCCAGGTACAAATTCCCGCTGAAGGGTTTCTGGATGGCCGTGCTGATCCTGGCCTTCCTGCTGCCCACCCAGGTGACCTCCCTGCCCAATTACCTCACCTTCTCCCGGCTGAAGCTGGCGGACGGCACGGTGAAGCCCTTTGTGATTACCGCCGTTCTGGGGCAGGGCTTCAAAAGCGTATTGTGCGTGCTGATCTTCTACAATTTCCACAGGCAGACGCCCCAGTCCCTGGTGGAGGCGGCGGAAATCGACGGCGCGGGGCATTTCAAGGCCTACTGGCGCATCGCGGTGCCGCTGTGCACGGCGGCCATCGTGGTGGTCACCCTGTTCAGCTTCGTCTGGTACTGGAACGAAACCACCCTGGTGCGCGAGTATCTGGGCTACGGGCACACCCGCGCCAAGGGCCTGACCACCCTGATGATCGAATTGCAGAAGTTCGAGGATTCCTACAACACCACCTTCGACGCCCGCGCAAGCTCCGTGACCTCCACCAACAAGATCAACGACGCCATCCGCATGGCGGGCACCATGCTGGCCATCGCCCCGCTGCTGATCCTGTATTTCGTTCTGCAGAAGCAGTTTGTGGAATCCGTGGACCGTGCCGGTATCACGGGCGAGTAAAAACGTCCGCGGAAGGCGGAAAAGCCGTTCCGCGGCGCGCCGGAAGCGTCCGGCGCGCGGCGGAGGCTTTGTCCTCTGCCCGCGTCACTTTCCGAATCAAGGCCCCGATGGGCTTTTGATAAAACAAAAAGGAGGAACCGAACATGAAAAAACTGGTATCCCTGCTGCTGGTTCTCGCGATGGCGCTTTCCCTGTGCGGCTTTGCCGCCGCGGATAACGCGCTGCCGGAACTGAACACCACCGACGAGATCACAATCACCTTCCTGACCTGGGACGACTTTGAACTGACCCAGGCCCTGGCGGACAAGTTCCACGAGCTGCATCCCAACATCACCGTCGAGATCATCCAGACCACCACGGGCGACTGCACCGCCACCCTGACCAACCTGGCGGCGGACAACAACCTGCCCGACGTGTTCTTCTGGCTGGACCTGGATCCCCTGCTTGCCAACCCCATGTGCCTGGACATCGCCCCCTACCTGGAGGCCGATGAGGAAGCCCAGACCAAGCTGTATTCCTCCCTGCGCCGCGTGGGCTATGTGGACGGCCGCCGCAGCTATTTCATGCCCGGCGAATTCCTGCCCGCCGTCATCTATCTGGACAAGGCCGTGTTCGACAAGCTGAACAAGGAACTGCCCCCTCAGGACTGGACCTGGGAAGATATGCTGGACCTGATCGAAAACATGACCGATCCCGCGCAGGGCATCTGGGCCTATAACTTCTACATGGGTCCCGTGACCCTGGGCCCTGTCGCCCTGACCGACAACGTGCTGGGCGAATTCGGCTGGGACGGCGAAAACTATCATTTCGACACCGGCTGGGTGGAAATGGTTGAAAAGCAGAGCGAATATGCCCGCCTGGGCTATCAGGCCATCCAGGGCAGCGACGCTTATCTGGCCGTCGTGCCCGACGACATGTGGCCCGGCGAATCCGGCCATGTGGCCATCCAGATGGACGCCTACTGGACCATGAACAACATCTACACCCAGCCCGCGGCGCTTGAGCGCGGTCTGCAGATGGTGCCCTACAATGCGCCTCTCGGCGAAGGCACCGACGAAGCCGGTCAGTTCGGCTGGATCGACATGGTTTCCATTTCCGCCACCACCGAGCATCCCCGCGAGGCCTATGAAGTGGCCAAGTTCCTCACCTGGGGCAAGGAAGGCTGGATGGAACGCGCCAACCTGTACGGCACCCTGACCAACGAAGCCGGCGACAAGATCTATCGTCTGCCCGGCTCCCTGCCCATGATTGAGGACGACGAAGTGGTCGCCGCCCTGAGCCCCCTGTTCCCGGATCTGGGCTACTGGAATGATTGGTCCGATTATCTCGCCAACATCCAGAACCCCGTCACCTTCGGCGGACGCACCATTCCCGGCTTCAACACCTTCATCGCCGACTTCTATCACGGCTCCGATTACAACGGCTATGTGGGCATCGAAGCCGCCATCAACGCCGGCGCCATCGATCCCTACGATTATACCGACAAGCTGAACGAAGCGGGCCGTCAGTACTACACCGACGCCATGAAGGTGTTCTACAGCGTGTACGGCGAGTAATCCCGCATCCGGACAAAACACCGGGACAGGGTAACACCTGACGAAACGACGCCGGGCGGAGCGCCTTCAGGCGCTTCGCCCGGCATTTAAGAAACACGCCTCCGTCCTTCCTCAATGAACTTCGGGAACAATGAAAACAGGAGCATGAAGAGGTAAGCGCTATGCTGAGAATACCGTCCTTCCGGGCCGGCATGCCCATCTTCAAGGCCCTTTCCTCGGAAACACGGCTGTCCATCCTGGAGCTGCTGCAGAAGGAGGGAGCCATGAGCATTACCGCCATCGCGGAACGGCTGGGCCTGACCGCGGGAACGCTTACGCCTCATATCCGCGCCCTGCAGGAGTGCGGACTGATTACCGTATCCATGGTGGAAGGCAGGCACGGTACCATGAAAATATGCGCCGCCGCGGAAAACAGCATCCTCATATCCGCGCCGGATGTGTCCGTGACGGAAAACATGTACGAAACGGAGATCGGAATCGGCCAGTATACCAACTATGAGGTCAAGCCCACCTGCGGCATCTGCACAACGGACCACATCATCGGCCAGGTGGACGTGCCGGCCTTTTTCTCCGACATGGAACGCATCGACGCGCACATCCTCTGGTTCTCCAGCGGGTATGTGGAATATATGCTGCCCTGCTTTCTGAAGGAGGATCAGCAGCCGCTGGAACTGCAGATATCCATGGAAATATCCTCGGAAGCCCCCGGGGTGCAGGAGCACTGGCCCAGCGATATCTATTTTCAGATCAACGGCGTAAAGCTGGGCTACTGGACCAGTCCCGGCGACTTCGGCCGCATACAGGGCATCTACAATCCCCCCTGGTGGTTCCGCAACTGGAACCAGCACGGGCTGTACAAGCTGCTGTCCATCAACGCCCAGGGCACCTTTATGGACGGCGGCCGCATCGGCGACGCCAGCATCGGTGATATCCGCATCCGCCCCGGCCGCGCCATTTCCTTCCGCATCGAGGTGCCTGACGACGCGCATCATGTCGGCGGCGCCACGCTGTTCGGAAAGGGGTTCGGCAACTATCCCCAGGATATCCGTATGCGCATGCATTATGCGGGGAAGGGGGAGGCCCAATGAAAAAGCCGCGCGGTACTGCGCTTCTTGCGGCGCTGTTTGCCGCCCTTTTTTCTTTCGCGCGGGCGGACACGCTGACCGTGCGGGTGGACCTGGCGCTGCATCCGGTGAGTCCCACCCTGTACGGCATTTTTCTGGAGGACATCAACTGCGCGGTGGACGGGGGACTGTACGCGGAGCTGATCAGAAACCGTTCCTTTGAAAACGAAAACCTGTGGAATCCCCGGAGCGCGGATCACTGGGAAGCCTGGAACGTACGCAGCCGGGAAAACGCGGGGATCACGCTGGAGAGGGAAAACCCCCTGCACGAAAACAACCCCACCTTCCTCAGGGCGGGGCTTGAGGGAAACGGCTTTGCCGTAATCCGCAATCAGGGCTTCGGCGGCAGCGCGCTGCGGGGCGGTATCCCCGTGGAGGAAGCGAAACGGTACGATCTTTCCCTGTGGCTGCGTTTTGACGAAACGGCGTCCCGGGAAGCCCGCGTTTCCGTTTTTCTTTCGGACGCGGCGGGAAACGAACTGAGCCCCAGGGCGGAATACCGGGGAAGCACGGAAACAAGCGGAAGCTGGCGGCGATATGAGGCTTCCCTGACAGCCTTCGAAACCGGCGGCGCGTATCTTTCGCTGGAGGTGACCGGGGACGGAATCGTCGACGCGGACATGGTGTCCCTGATGCCGGAGGACCGCGTCGGCAGGGACTGGCCCGGAGGCGGCATGCGCAGGGACCTGGTGGAGGCCCTGAGAGATCTGCATCCCGCGTTCCTGCGCTTTCCCGGGGGCTGCGTCGTCGAGGGCACCTATGTGCGCTCCGACGCCTATAACTGGAAGGATTCCGTATCCGCTCCCGACGCGGCGGGCCGCCGGGAAATCCCCAACACCTGGGGCGGCATGATCACCATGGGCGTGGGTTATTACGAATATTTCTGCCTCTGCGAGGAGATCGGCGCCCTGCCGGTGCCGGTGGTGCACGCGGGGCTGCTGTGCCAGGCGCGGGATGTGAAGGACCCGCCCCTCACCATGGCGGAAACGGAAAGCTACGCCGGGGATATACTGGACCTGATCGAATTCGCCCTGGGCGGCGCGGATACGGAATGGGGCGCTCTGCGCGTCCGGATGGGTCATCCGGAGCCCTTTGATCTTCGGTATATCGCCATCGGCAACGAAAACTGGGGCGAGGCCTATTTCAGCCGCTACGCGGCGCTGTCCGGAGCGGTGAAGGAAAGATACCCGGAGATCACCTGCATCGTGTCCGCCGGGCCGGTGGCTGAGGGCAGCCTGTTCCGGGACAGCTGGACAAGCATTCGCCGCCGGTTCCCGGGGGATCTGGCGGACGAGCATTTTTACATGGACAGCGCCTGGTTCCCCGCCCACGCGGACCGGTACGACAATTATCCCCGCACCACCAAAGTGTTCCTGGGGGAATACGCCGCCCACGAGCCGGCGCGGGGAAACAGCAGGCCCGGCACCCTGTACGCCGCCCTGTGCGAAGCGGCCTTCATGACCGGCATCGAACGGAACAGCGACGTGGTGGTGATGAGCTGTTACGCGCCGCTTCTGTGCCGGGAGGGGGAAGCGGACTGGACCCCGGACCTGATCTGGTTCAACGATACCGCGGTGTATAAGACCCCAAGCTGCTATGTGCAGCAGATGTTTGCTTCCGCCCGCGGAGACGAGCTGGTGGCCAGCGAAACGGACGGGGAGCTGTTTCATTCCGTTACCCGGACGGGAAATGAACTGCAGATCAAGGCGGTCAATCTTTCGGGTGAGGCAAAGCCCCTTAAGATTTTTCTTCCCGGCGTCCGTGACCAGACGGCGGAAGGACTGACGCTCACGGGGGAAAAGGACCATGTCAATTCCTTTGCCCGGCCGGACAGGGTCGTGCCTCAGCCCTTCCCCTGCGTCTGCCTGAACGGGGAAGCGGAGACGCTTCTTCCGCCCTGGAGCCTGACGGTTTTGAAGTTTTCCCTGACCGAGTGAGGGGCGGCGCGGATCCATTTCGACATACGGACAAGCCTCCGGGGCAGGGGCCCGGGAGCGGATTTACACACCGGATTTTTACCGCGGGAGGAGAGAGTATGAAAAAACCAGTGAAAACCTGCGCCTGCCTCGCCCTGTCGGCGCTCATCGCCGGCGGCGCGGCGCTGGCCGGGGAGGCCGATTACACCGCGGACCTTTCGGTCTTTGCCAAAGGAACGGTGAACGCCGGGGTGTCGGTGCACGATCCGTCCATCGTGGCGGAGGACGGGGTGTATTACATTTTCGGTTCCCATATGACGGCTGCGAGGTCCGAAAACCTGCGGAGCTGGAAATCGATCGCCAACGGCTACCGCCCGTCCAATCCCGTGTGGGGCAACCTGTTTGCGGAAGGCTCCCATGTGTTCGATTACGCCGGCAGCGCCGGCAGCCTGATCCCCACCGACGACGGGGGGGTTCACGTCTGGGCGCCGGACGTGATCTATAACGACGTCATGGGGAAGTACTGCATGTATTACTGCACCTCCTCCACATGGAACGCCTCCAACCTGTGCTGGGCGGTATCCGACAGCGTGACCGGGCCATACGAATGGCAGGGCCCCCTCGTCTGTTCCGGCTTTGACAAACGGACCATGGAGTTTACCGACGTATGCGATGTGAGGGACGCGGAGGACGCCTGCAAAACCTACCTGACCATGACCGGGGACTATAATTACACAAGATGGCCCAACGCCCTGGATCCGGCGGTCTTTTTTGACGCGGAGCACCGCCTGTGGATGGTGTACGGCAGCTGGTCCGGGGGCATTTTCCTGCTGGAACTGGACCCCGCCACCGGGAAGGTCATCCATCCGGCGGAGGACAGGGAAAACGGCGTCGATCCGTACTTCGGCAAGCATCTGATGGGCGGGAACCATAAATCCATCGAGGGCCCGTACATCCTGTATGACGCCGAAGCGGGGTATTATTACCTGTTTGTGTCCTACGGCGAACTGAGGGCCCATGGGGGCTACCAGATCCGGGTGTTCAGGAGCAAAACGCCGGACGGCGAATATACGGACATGCTCGGCGCTTATCCCGACGGCAGGGGCCTCCACGCGCCGTACGGCCTGAAGCTTTCCGGCAATTACAGCCTGCCGTCCCTGCGTCTTAAGCATATGGCCACCGGCCACAACAGCGCCATGATCGACGCGGACGGCAAAAGGTACATCTGCTGCCATACCCGCTTTGACAACGGCACGGAGAATCATCAGCCCCTGGTGAAGCAGTACCTGCTCAACGCCGAAGGCTGGCCCTGCGTGCTGCCCTATGCCGCCTGGGGGGAAACGGTTTCCGAAAACGGCTACGGCGCGGAGAAGGCCGTGGGCCGCTGGTATGTGATCAACCAGGGAATCTATATCAGCGACAAGATCGCCGAGCCCTTCATCCTGTATTTCCGCGGGGACGGAACGGTTGACGGCGACGGGGTTACCGGCGCCTGGAAAGCCGAAGAGGGCGGATACCGTATGACCGTAAGCTATGGGAACAGGGAATTCAGCGGCGTTTTCTGCGCCATGAAGGACAACGCCGGCACGGAGGTGTTCGTTTTTTCCGCCGTCGGCGCGAACGAAAGCCTGTGGGGGGTCAAATATGACAACTGACGGCCGCTATCCCTGCAGGGATATCCCCGGCGATCCGTTCAGGCGGACGCGCTTGGGGTAAAAGCACGCAAAAACGGGCCGCTGCGTAAAGCAGCGGCCCGCGGTGTTATATATATTTGCTGTGTTTCCTTCAGGAGCCGGAATAATCCCTGTACACCTTAACGACGTTTCCGTATCCGCCCGCGGCGAGGTCGTCAATCTGGCGCTTGAGGTTTTTGCGCATGCCCTGGACCGTGACGGTTTTCCCCTCCCGGCGCTTTTCCTGCGCCTCTTTAAACACCCGGAGGACCGTTTCGGCGGGTGCGTCCTGGTGGACCAGGTAGGCGACGCCGTCTTTGGAAAGGGAAGCGCTTTGGTCCATATGATCGCTGAGGATGGTGATGATGCGCTCGAAGCCGATGGAAAAGCCGCAGGCGCTGACGTCGGTGCCGCTGTATTTGCCGATCATTTTGTCGTAGCGTCCGCCCCCGGCGATGGCAAAATGATAATCGTCGATGGTGCATTCGAAAATGGTCCCGGTATAGTAGGACATGCCCCGGACCAGGGTGGGATCGAAAACAACGTTCACGCCCTCGGCCACCAGGCCGCGCACGCAGCGGATGATGGTGTCGAGCCCGTCGGCGTATTTTTCGTCCAGGAAGGAGCCGAGCATAAAGCCGCAGGTTTCCCTGGCGGAATCCTCCGCCGGTTTTTTGAAGATGTCGACGTATTTCCGGACGGCTTCCTCGGGATACCCGTTTTTGAGCAGCTCTTTTTCGACGCCGTCAAGGCCGATCTTGTCAAACTTGTCCAGGATGATGAAGACGGCGGAGAAATCCTCCTCCCTGAAGCCCGCGTACGCCGCCATGGCCCTGAGGATGTTGCGGTCGCTGACGTGGACGGTGAAACGGGAAATGCCGATCCGGGAAAAAATCCGGGTGAGCATATCGGAGGTCGCGGCGATCAGTTCGATTTCCGCCAGGATGGAATTTTCGCCGATGATGTCGATATCGCACTGGGTGAACTGGCGGAAACGGCCCTTCTGGGGATTGTCCGCCCGCCACACGCTGCCGATCTGCAGGGATTTGAAGGGCATCGGCAGGGAAGAAACGTTGTTGGCGTAATAGCGCGCCAGGGGCACGGTGAGATCGTAGCGCAGGCCGGAGTCGGCAAGCTCGTTTTTCCCCTCCGCCAGGGCTTCTTCCAGGCTCTGGCCGCGTTTGAGGATGCGGAAGATCAGCTTTTCGTTTTCCCCGCCCTGTTTGTTGGTCAGGTTTTCGATGTGCTCCATGGCGGGGGTCTCGATTTCGGTGAAGCCGTAGCCGGCGTAGGTTTCACGGATCATGTCGATGACGCTCTGCCTCAGCTTCGTGTCGCCGGGCAGGCAGTCCCTCATGCCCTTGATCGGTGTCTTGATGAAATCCATGGCTTTTCCTCCTGAATTCGCGTTTCGCTGTGCCGGGCGCGGCCGCCCGGGCCTGCCCGGCTCCGGTCCCTTCGCCTTTGCCGGCGGCGCCGGATTTCCGCCGATTATAGCACGAAAAACAAAGGGCTGTCAATGAACCGCAAAGGCGCGGGGGCGGTTCAGGCGTCCGGAGAAAAGACCTTCAGGTCCCGGTATTCGCCGATCAGGGGGGCCAATTGCCGGAAGCCGATCTTCCCGTCCTCAAGCAGCGGGCCGCAGGACGCCCCGTCGTCCATGTAGCGGAAAATCTCCAGGCCGTTGATGGAAAAGGTCACGAGGGCGTCCCGCTTCAGCACCGAAAGGTGATAAAAATCCGCCGCTTCGTCCGCGTCGGGGATGGGATCGCCGCCCTGGGCGGTCAGGTGGAAGCCGTAGCTTTTGCGAAGATTGCAGGTGTGGAAGGCGCGCTCGTCCTTTTCCTTGCGCCGGAAATAGGATACGTGGAAGGCGTTGATGTCCCCGTGGTGGTACTGGGGGTATTCCCCGGTGCGCTTTGCGAGGCTTGCGTCGAAAAGATCCTCGCCGTTTCGGCCCTTCGCCGCGAAAAACAGGATGCAAAGCCCCGGCTCCCGCACCGGGCGGAAATCCCAGGAAATCAGGACGTCCCGCGGAAAAGTGACCGGGCACCAGAGGACGTAGTTGGCCTTCTGCATTTTGTCCGGGGACAGTTCGTTCTCCATCCGCATGCAGCCGCCGGGAAAGGTGATGCGCGCGCGGCCCTCCAGGATGAAATCCCGGATGTCCTCCTCGCCCGACAGCGGGTTTTCGTAGATCAGCTTCATAACCGTGTCCCGTTCCTTTCGTTTTTTCCCAGTATACCACGTCTCCCTCCCGGAGGAAAGTGGGGATTGACGCGCCCGCGGGGGGTGTGCTATAATCGGCCCGTGCGGTAGTAGCTCAGTTGGTAGAGCGCCACCTTGCCAAGGTGGAGGTCGCGAGTCCGAGCCTCGTCTACCGCTCCAGGGACGGCCTTTCGGGGCCGTTTTTTTGTCCCCCCGGGGGCCGCGGCCTTTTTTCGGGGAACGGCGGAGGCGAAAGAAAAACTTTATGCTTTTCATCGGGGCGACTTTGGTTTATAATATAAAAGTAAAGATATATGCATGGAGCGCAAAATGGCTGAAAAAGTGATCATGGCGTATGATGCCCGATGCGAAGATGTCAGGACGGTCAGCGTGGCCGTCGATCCGGACGCCGCGCCTCTTCTGACCATGGACGGCAGGGAGCCGGACGAAAACGACCGGGACGGTCTGGGGGAATGGGACCGCGCGCTGATATCGATGCTTGAAAAGGACCTGTGGGAGTATCCGATGTTCGACGGGGAAAGGATTGCCTCCTCCCGGGCGCATTTCACGATATCCCTTCCCGCCAGGGAAACGCCCGGAGGCGATTCCCCCTGAACGGACGCGTCCCCGGGAAAAAGCGGAGCGCCCCCGTTTTTCGGAGGCCCCGGGGCAGGGAAGAAAGGCCCGCTTAATGATCACGGAGGCGGAAACTTGTCATACCGTTCAAATTATGTTCAGGTGGACCTTGGCGCGCTGAGACATAACCTGCGCCTTGTAAAGGAGATTCTCGGCGGAACGCCGTACCTGGCGGTCGTCAAGGCGGACGCCTACGGGCACGGCGCGCCGGAGGTATCGGAGGTCTGCCTGTCCGAAGACGCGAAAATGCTGGGCGTGGCGCTCTCCGAAGAGGGAGAGGAGCTGCGCGAAAGGGGAATCGGCGCGCCGATTCTGGTGCTCAGCGGGGTGAACCCCGCCGGGGCGGGGGCCGACGTTCGCCTGGGGCTGACCCAGACGGTGTTCGACGCCGCGGGCGTCGAATGCCTGGAAGCGGCCTGCGAACGCGAAAACAGGCGGATCGGGGTGCATATCAAGGCCGATACCGGCATGGGCCGCATCGGCGTCAGGAACCGGGCTGAGGCCGAGGCGGTGCTCAAGGCCCTTTCCCGTGCGCCGCGGGTGGAATTGCGGGGGCTGTATACCCATTTTGCCGCGGCGGACGAAGAGGATGAAGGCTATACCCGCCTGCAGGCGAAGCGCTTTGAGGACATCAGGGCGATGATGCCCCCGGGGATTACGGTTCACGCCTCCGCGTCGGCCGCCCTGTGCCGTTTTCCCGATCTGCGGTTCGATATGGTCCGGGCGGGGATCGTGATGTACGGCTGTCAGCCCTGGGAGGGATGCGGCCTGAACCTGAAGCAGGTGATGCGGTGGAAGAGCGAGGTGTGCTGCGTCAGGGACCTGTCGCCGGGGGAAAGCGTCGGCTACGGCCGCACGTTCACGGCCCCGAAGACCATGAAGGCCGCGGTGGTCTGCGTGGGATACGGGGACGGATATCCCCGCCTGCTGTCCGGACGGGGACATGTGCTGATCAAAGGGGCGCGCTGTCCCATCATCGGGCGGATCTGCATGGATGTGATGATGGTCGACGTTTCGTCCGCTCCGGGTGTGTCGGCCGGGGATGAGGCCGTGCTGATGGGCGAAAGCGGCGGGGAAAGGATCACCGCGGACGACCTTGCCGCCCTCACGGATACCATCAGCTATGAGATTCTTTTATCCCCTTCCCGCAGGGTACCCCGGGTGTTCATTCCGGGATAACGGCGTTTCAACGAATGATTAACGGAGGATGTTTGCCATGCCAGCGGCCGAGCAGAAAAAGAACGCGTCTCCCGTCACGGGAAATAAAAAGAAAAAGGAAAAGGTCAAGCCGGTATTCAAGCCCTACGATCGGGGGAGGATACTCTGCCGCGGCATATGGAAACGAATCCTGAAAGCGATGGGTACCTTCGCTGCGTTCGTGTTCGTTTCCCTGATCTTCGGAAGCGCCGTGGGCGAGGGCGGCTTGTTCCTGCGCCTGTTCATCAACGGCGGCCTGCTTCTGGCCCTCTGGTACCTGCTTTTTAACGAGGGGGCCGGGGACGGGGAGACGGACGTCGCCCTGGGCGAAACGGCCCTGGGCCGCAGGGAACAGGGCCGCGAACTGCCCAAAAAGGACGCGGACAAGGCCTTCTGCCCGGCAAGGGGCTTTGCGGTGGGCCTGCTGGCCATGCTTCCCTTCCTTGTGGTGACCGTGGCTTACGCCTTCTGCGCCGTTAAGCAGGTCTACGCCCTGCAGACCCTGCCCTCCTGGGTGTCGGGCCTGAGCGGCGTGGAGGAAATCGGCGGCGCTCTTTCCTATTACGACCGTCAGGTTACCCTGGGCGCGGCGGACATCCTCAGGATCGTCAGCCGCCTGCTCAGCATTCCCTATGTGAACATCGTAACCGCGAATGACGCCGACCGCCTTCTGACCCTGGACAGGCTGATTCCTCTGACGATCCTGGTCCCCGCCCTGTTTTACGGCTTCGGATACCTGACGGGGCCCCGCCGCCGCGCCATGATTCACGGGAGCATCGCTTCCAACGACCGGCGCCGTATCCGCAGGGAAAAGGCGGCCCGCCGCCGCCGCGCCAGGGGCCCGAGGGAGCTGGTCTGATGCGCATCATCGCGGGGACCTGCCGTTCCAGGACGCTGAAGGCGCCCCGGGGCATGGATACCCGGCCCACCTACGACCGGGTGAGGGAAACCATTTTCGACATCCTGCAGTTTGAGGTAAACGGCACCGAGGCGCTGGACCTGTATACGGGCAGCGGCGCCATGGCGCTGGAAAGCCTCAGCCGGGGAGCGCGCCGGGCCGTGATGTGCGATGCCGACGCCGAAGCCGTGCGGACAGCCTCGGGGAACGCCGAAAGCCTGGGCCTGAAGGATAAGTGCGAAATCCTGCACATGAAGGACATGGCCGCGCTTAAAGAGCTTCAGGCCCGGGGGGAACGCTTCGGCCTGGTTTTCCTGGATCCGCCTTACCGGATGGACACCACCCCCGTGATGGCGGAGATTGCCGCGAGGGGGCTGGTGAAGCCTCATGGCGTGATCGTGGCGGAATACCGGGAAAACATGCCCGGGACGCCGGAAGGGTTCGCGGTCTGGAAGGACAGGCGTATCGGCTCGGTATTCGTCAGGATGTACCGGAAAGAGGAAACGGAGGGGTGATATGGAATGCGTTTACCCGGGATCGTTTGATCCGGTGACCGTGGGGCACGAAAACGTGATCCGCCGCCTGGACAGGATGTTCGACCGTGTGATTGTCGGGGTGCTCCACAATCCCGACAAAACGGGCTGCTTTACGGTGAGCGAGAGGATCGGCATGCTGGAGAGCTGCCTGAAGGGCCTGAAACATGTGGAGATCCTTTCCTGGGACGGGCTTCTTGTGGACCTGATGAAAAAAACAGGCGTCCGGGTGGCGGTCCGGGGTTTCCGGAACATGTCGGACGTGGAGGCCGAGGAGGCCATGCTGAGGATCAACGCCCTTCTTCTGCCGGGAATGGAGACGCTGCTGATCCCGTGCGAGCCGCATCTTGAGGCCGTTTCATCCAGCGTGGTGCGGCAGGTCGCCTCCTTCGGCGGGGACATCAGCGCCCTGGTGCCCGCCGCCTGCCTTGAAGCGGTGAGGAACAGATTCAAAAAAGAAATCCTTTGATTTCACCGGCGTATGTCGCCGTTTGAGATGTATATTACAGCACGATCAAAATGCAAGGAGGAATCATCATGTCAGAAGTAAAGATGCAGACCCTGAAAGTCCTGGACCAGATCCGTCTGCTGGTGGACAACGCGAAGACGGTTCCCTTTACCAGCAAGCTGATGATCGACAGGAGCGAACTGGCTTCCCTCCTGGGCAATCTGGACAGCTCCCTGCCGGAAGACATCAGGAACGCCAAGGCTGTCCTGGATGAGCAGGAAAAGATCCTGGGCGACAGCCGCGAGGAAGCGGAAAGGACCCTTCGCGAGGCCCGCGAGGAAGCGACGAAGACCCTGGACGAAGCCAGGACCAACGCCGAAAAGATGGTCCACGACGCCGAGGAATCCGCCGCCGCGCAGCTCAGCGACGCCCAGAACCGTTCGTCCCAGATGCTTCAGGACGCCTCCGGCCGCGCCAACGCCGCCGTGGCCGAAGCCACCCAGAAGAGCCAGGCGATCGTGGCCGACGCGGAGCTCCGCGCCAGGCAGATGACGGACGAGAGCACCATCATGCAGAATGCCAGGGACCAGGCGGACCAGCTGCTCAGCGCCACCAGGCAGGACTGCCAGGCGTATTCCCAGGAGATCCGGCAGAGCATGATGAAGATGATCGAGGCCGCGGACGCGGGTCTTGAAGCCCAATTGAACAGCCTGCGTGACTTCAGGCAGCAGATGAACAACGCCTGACGGCCTGTCCCGACCGGGCATGGACGGAACGGCGGCCATGGTCCGCCGTTCCGTTTATGTGCGCCCGGGGGCGCGGAAAAGGAACGCGCCATGCCCTCCGTCGGGAAGAAGGCGGCGGAAAAACGCGGACAGCGCCGGGAAAGGCCGAAGCGCCGCAAAAAGATAAACAGGGCCGCGGGAAACCGGAATGGGAAAAAGTCTCCATGGGCGGCGCAAAAAGACATAAAAAGGGAAAAAAAGGGCCGCGGGGAACCGGAATGGAAAAAGTCACCATAGGCGGCGCAAAAAGAAGAAAAAAAGATACGGAAAACAGGCGTACGCCATTTTATTTTCGGCTTGACACATTTGTCAGACGCGGCTATACTATAATAGCTTTTTTGTGGTGCTTTAACACTGCAGCAATCCAAGGCCCCCAAAGGGCTTTCTAGTTAAAGGAGTTGTTACAATGAAGCGTACCTATCAGCCCAAGAAACGCCAGCGCAGCAAGGTCCACGGGTTCCGTGCCCGCATGTCCACCAAAAACGGCCGCAGGGTGCTTGCCGCCCGTCGCCGCCGCGGCCGCAAGGAACTGACCGTCTGACCCTGACGCCCGTTTCCATAAGCGCAGTCCGCATGGCTTTGCCCGCACCCGCTGCCTTCCGGCGCGTCCGATGACACCGGGGCGGGCTTGCTTTATGCATAAGGCTGTCGGGACGGAAACGGGCCCCGACCCATTCCAATTTTCGACCGCCGGGGCAGTCCGGCAAAGAAAGAAAAGCCGTGCAGAAACAATACCGGCTTCGCAAAAACAGTCAGTTCCGGTACGTCTACCGGAAGGGCAAGGGCACGGCGGGACGCGAACTGGCCGTGGCGTTTGTCCGGGGACCGCGCCTGATGGCGGGATTTGCCGTATCCAAGCGCGTCGGCAACGCCGTCGTCAGGAACCGCGTCAAACGAAGGCTGCGGGAGGCCTTCAAAAAACAGATCCCGTTTCTCCGGCGCGGCATGTATGTGTTCACGGCACGGGACATGGCCGCTCAGGCAGATTACCGCCGTCTTGAGGAGACGATGGTCTTCGTCCTGAAAAAATGCGGACTGTACAAGGACAGTCCGGGGCAGACATGAAAAAACTGTTGCTTAAAGGGATCAGCTTCTACCAGCGGGAGATATCTCCCCGGCGGGGTCCCTGCTGTCGGTTTTATCCCACATGCTCCGAATACGCCAGGATCGCCGTGGAGCGCTATGGCGCGCTGCGCGGGTCATGGCTCGCCGCCAGGCGCCTGGCGCGCTGCACCCCACTGAGCAAGGGGGGGTACGATCCCGTACCCGAAGAATCCCCCGAAGGCCATATTAGGAGGGACGAAAATCCTTGAACGCTTTCTTCGTATCGATCCTCAACGCGATTCATTCCGTTGTAAATAACTACGGATGGACCATCGTGGTGTTCACGGTGCTGATCCGTCTGGTGCTGATGCCCCTGGACTACAAAAGCCGCAAAGGCATGAGGAAAATGAGCGCGCTTTCCGCCAAGCAGGCGGAGCTGCAGCGCAAGTACGGCAACGACAAGGAAAAGCTCAACAGAAAGCTGGGCGAACTGTACAAGAAGGAAGGGGTCACCCCCCTGTCCGGGTGTGTCCCGATGCTGATTCAGTGGCCCATCCTGATCATCATGTTCGGCGCCATGAGGGAGATGACCAACACCCAGACGGTCAATCAGGTGTTCCAGTACCTGATCCATCCCGACGCGCTGCCCGCCATGGATTCCTGGCTGTGGATCAAGAACGTATGGCAGCCGGATTCCCCGTTCCAGTCCATCGTTCCCTCCGACAGAAGCCTCCAGATGATCGACCTGAACGTATGGAAGACCGTGTTCGAGAGCCTGGCGCCGGAAGCGCAGAACGCCATTACCGCCCTTGTCAGCGGGAGCGGCGGAACGCTTGATTTCTCCAGCAAAGACACCATTGCGGCGATCATCAGGGCGGTATCCCTGACGGATGCCTACAAGTCCAGCATGGTGACCGTCTCCGGATGGACCAACGTACAGGCGCTCTTCTTCTCCTTCAGCGTTTATCAAAAGTGGAACGGCCTCCTGATCCTGCCCGCCCTGGCGGCCGGCACCCAGATTCTGATGAACAAGCTCAATCCTGCCCAGAACGGGGCGCCCGCGGCGCCCGCCGCCTCCGACCAGCAGCCGGCGCCCAACACCGGGAAGATCATGATGATTATCTTCCCGCTGATGAGCGTGTACTTCTGCCTGATCTCCAATGCCGGTTTTGCCATTTACTGGGTCACAAGCAACATTGTCATGGGTATCATGACCGTCGCGATGAACAAATATCTGGAAAAGAAGGACGCCCGGGATCCCAACTGGGACAAAAACAAAAGGGTGTCGTCGGAAGGGTCGGTTAAATAAATATGAGCAACAGCCGTGAATTTACGGGAAAAACAACGGAAGAAGCCATTGAAAAAGGTCTCCGTGAAATGGGCGTTACCTTTTCTGATGTGCGCATCGAGACCCTCCAGGAGGGCAGCAAGGGACTGTTCGGTTTGTTCGGGAGCCGGCCCGCAAAGGTAAGGATCACCCTGAACGAGGAATCCACCGACGTCAAGGACCTGGTACACGACATGTTCGCCTCCTCTCAGAAGGCGCCCAAGCAGGAAAAGCCCAGGGAAAAGAAAGAATCCGTCCCCGAAAAGCCTGCCGACAAGCCGAAGGAAAAGGCGGAAAAACCCGCGGAAAAAGCCGAAAAGCCCGCCGAGGCGCCGGCGCGGCCCGCGTCGGATGAAAACGTCGCCGAAAAGAAGCCCGAGAGCAGGAAAAAGCCCGCCGAGGGCGGCAAAAAGCCCGAAGGCCGGAAAAACGGCCAGGACGGCGAGAAGAAGAGCGAACAGCGCAAAAAGAATCAGGGCGAGGGAAAGAAGAAATCCCCCAGGCCCCAGGAGCCCAGGGCTCCCCGGGCGCCTGTCGAACAGCTTGATCCTGCCACCAAGGCCGGTCAGGCCCAGGTCTTCCTCCAGGAGCTGACCCGCCTGATGGGCGTGGACGTCAGCGTGGAGGTATCCACCGACGAGGAAGGCAATATCCGCGTCAATATGGAAGGGGATACCCTGGGTATTCTGATCGGGCGCCGCGGAGAGACCCTGGACGCCCTGCAGTACCTGACCAGCCTGAAGGTGAACAAGGGGCAGAATGAATATACCCGCGTCACCCTGGATACAGAGCATTACCGCGCCAAGAGGGAAGAAGCCCTGGTGCGCCTGGCCAACCGGATGGCCAACCGTGTGCAGAAGACGGGCCGCAAGGTGAGCATGGAGCCCATGAATCCCTATGAGCGCCGCATCCTTCACAGCGCCCTGCAGAACAACGAATTTGTGACCACCCATTCCGAGGGCGAAGAACCCAACCGCCATGTGGTGATCACCCCCAAAAAGGCCGAAAAAGGCGAAAAGGCCGCAAAGCCCGCCATGGCCAGGGCCGAATCCCCCGCGGAGGCGGCGGAAGCGGATGTGACGGCGGAAGCGGTTTCCGTGATCACGGAGACCGCCGTAATCGAGGAAACCGTACCTGAAAACGAATGACGCGAAGGGCCGTCCCTTAAAAGGGCGGCTCGTATCTGTTCAGTCCTGCGGACAGAACAGATACCGCGGGGGGTACCCGTACCCCCCGCGAACCCCCCGGGCGAAGAACGGAGTCCGGGGAAGGGAA
>CADANQ010000033.1:0-12151 GCA_902789365.1 uncultured Eubacteriales bacterium | reverse complement strand
CCGTTACATGAAGCTTAAACGGATCATAATCGGAGGGAGATCCCTCCGATACCTCCCCGCTGCTGCCATACGTTTGTTCTCCTTCACACACGACTGAAAAGGCGGCGTCCCTCGCGCGGGACGGCATCGATACGGTGGCGGACCTGGGCATGTGGTCCCGGAAAGAGCGGGACAGGGCCAGGCGGTTCTTTAAGGACCGGGGAATCGACATGGAGATCCGGTATCTTAAAATCGGCGAGGAGGAATGGACGCGGCGTATCCGCCTTCGCAGCCGCGACATCGCCCGGGGGTTTTCGGGAGCCTATGAGGTGGACGAAGGACTGAGAAAAAAGTGCCTGGCCGCCTTCGAGGAGCCGGAGGGCGAGGAAAACGTGACAACCCTCAGGGCGGAGGACCTGCCGTTCCCGACCGAAGGTTTCCCCGCGTCCGCCGGGACATCATGAGGGTACGCCTTTTCTGACCCCCGGCTTTCTTATCGGGGAAAAACGAATAAACGAGCGGGGCGCGTGTCACGCGCCCCGCTCGTCCGCTTTCCGCGGCTTTACAGCTCGTTGAAGCCTTCCCCGAGGGCCTCATGGGTGTCGCAGGTGAAGACGAAGGCGGAGGGGTCCCCGGATTTGACGATGCGCTTCAGGGTGACGGTTTCCCTGCTGGAGACCACGCACAGAAGAAGCCGTTTTTCCGACCCGGAATATTCGCCGATCACCTTCCATCCGGTCACGCCCCGCTCCATGGCGGTCAGGATCTGCGTTTTGATCCATTCGGGCTGCGATGTGATGATAAAGCAGGCCTTGGAGGAATCCATGCCGGTCACCACCAGGTCCAGGGCCTTGTCGGACACATAGATGCAGATCATGCTGTACAGGGCCAGGTTGGCGTTCATGGTGAAGGCCGCGGCCAGGACCACCGCGCAGTCGATGAGGAACAGCAGCGTTCCCACCGAGATAAAGGAAAACCTGCGGTGGATCATGCGGGCGATCATGTCGGTGCCGCCGGTGGTGGCGCCGCCGCGCAGGATGAGGCCGAGTCCCAGGCCGAGCATCACGCCCCCGAAGACCGCGTTGAGGAGCAGGTCGTCGGAGACACGGGGCAGGGGGAGCAGATCGATGCTGAGGGAAAAAAGGAACGTGGCGGCCATGGACAGGAAAAAGAACCGCCGGCCCAGGGTCTTCCAGGACAGGATAAAGAGCGGCAGGTTCATGATCAGGGACGCAGTGCCCACCGGAAAGCCGAACAGGTGGTTGAAAATGGTGGCGACGCCGGTCAGGCCGCCGGGGGCGATGGAGGACGGCGTCAGGAACAGGGGATAGGCCGCGCCGCCGAGGAGGCACCCGACGATGATCATCAGCCAGCTGTCGATGTCTTTCCGGGTGGGGGGAAAAATGCCGGACTGCAAGGGGAGGACCTGCCTTTCGTTTGTCGATGGCCGTCCCCGAAAGGGACGGGAAAAGGGCGGGCGCAGCCCGCGCGGAGAGGATAGGGACCGGTCCGGAGCAATCGCTTATGAAAAAAACCTCCAGGAATACCCGAACAGACAAGCTGAAAAGCCGTTGAAAAGGATCCGCGGACCGGAATCATAATATCCCGGATTGACTTTCTCGGAAGGGGGGCCGGGGGAAACCGCTCTTTGGTCACAAAGAGCGGTTTCCCCCGGATCCGTAAGCGATTGCCCCGGGGATCAGTCGCCGAAGGTGATGCCCATGTGCCTTGCCAGGTCCACCATCTGGTCGTCCGGGGAGACCAGCTTGGGAATGCCGGCGACGTCGCTGAGCTTGTTGTGAACCACCTGGTTGCCCTGGAGGGCCACGGTATAGCCGTAGGTCTTGTCGCGGATCAGCGTGGCCGCGTGCACGCCGAACTGGGTGGAGAGCACCCGGTCGTAAGCGCTGGGCGAACCGCCGCGCTGCATATGGCCGGGGATGACGGCCCGGGCCTCCACGCCCACCAGGGCCGACAGTTCCTTGGCCATCCGGGTGGAAATGTTGGTAAAGCCGGTTTCGAGGCGGTAGTTTTCCCGTTCCTTGCGCTTCATTTTGGCTTCCTTGCGGTCCATGGCCCCTTCGGCCACGGCGATGATGGAGAAGGCCTTTTTGGACCGGGCGCGCTTTTCGACGGCCTCGGCGATCTTTTCGATATCGTAGGGGATTTCGGGGAGGACCAGCACGTCGGCGCCGCCGGCCAGGCCGGAGTACAGCGTCAGCCAGCCGGCCTTGTTGCCCATGATTTCGATCACCATGCAGCGCCCGTGGCTGGCGGCGGTGGTGTGGATGCGGTCGATGACGTCGGTGGCGATATCCACGGCGGTGTGGAAGCCGAAGGTGAAGTCGGTGCCGTAGATGTCGTTGTCGATGGTCTTGGGCAGGCCGATGACGTTGAGGCCCTCTTCGCTGAGCAGGTTGGCGGTCTTGTGGGTGCCGTTGCCCCCCAGGGTGACCAGGCAGTCCAGCTTCAGCTTTTCATAGGTCTCCTTCATGGATTTCACCTTGTCCACGTTGTCGTCCTCGATGACCCGCATATTCCTGAAGGGCGTGCGGCTGGTGCCCAGAATGGTGCCGCCCAGGGTCAGGATGCCGGAAAACTGGCTGCGCTTCATTTCGCTCATATCGCCGTCGATCAGCCCGCGGTAGCCGTCGTGGAAACCGACGATTTCGGTTTCGTCGAACATTTCATACGCCGCTTTGGCCACGCCGCGGATGGCCGCGTTCAGTCCGGGGCAGTCGCCGCCGGCGGTAAGGATGCCGATTCTGCGCTTCATGCTTCAAATCCTCCTGTTCGGAAATATATTCGGAATACGGATGATCGGGGTACCGCGTCCGGCGCGGGGTTGGCCGCTGTCAGCGGCGCTTTTTGCGCCCGAGGCCCAGGGTGTCAAGCAGCCCCCGGGTGAGGGTGCTTCCCAGGGTGCGCCCGGCGGAATTGAGGGCCGAGCGGGCGAAGGAATCGATGGCGCTGCCCGAGGAGCGCGCGCGGGGCGTCGAAACGCGCACCGTGGAGCGGGGCTGCACCGGCCGGTGCGCGGGAGCCGCGCTCCGGGGCAGGGAGGGGGAAGCGTACGTCACGGGGGCGGTGTACGGCGCCGGAGCGGCGTATTCGGGCGCCCGGGCGGGGAGCATCTCCCTTTCGACATACGTCCCGGCGACGGGATCGTATACCTTGAACACCGTGGGCACGGGGGCGGGGGCCGCCGTCATGGCGCCGGGGCCGGGCAGGGGCTGCAGCGTGCCGTATTCCGCCTCCCGCATCCCCTCGGCCAGAATCTCATAGGCGCTTTCCCGGTCGAATACCGCGTCGTATTTCAGCCCGACGGCGTCGCTGCCCATGCATTCCAGGCGCTCCTCGTCGGTAATGGTGCCGATGCGGCTCTCGGGAGGCAGCACCGTGACGCGCTGCACCGGGGAAGGCGCGCCGGAATTGTCAAGGAAGCTGACCAGCGCCTCGCCCGTGCCCAGCTGCCCGAGGGCCTCCTGGGTATCGAACCGGGGATTTTTCCGGAAGGTGTCGGCGGCGGCCTTCACCGTTTTCATTTCGGCGGGGGTATAGGCGCGCAGGGCGTGCTGCACCCGGTTGTTGAGCTGGGCCAGCACGGAGGAGGGCACGTCCGACGGGGACTGGGTGACAAAATAGACGCCCACGCCCTTGGAGCGGATCAGCTTGACGGTCTGCTCCAGCTTGTCGGTCAGGGCTTTGGAGCAGTCACGGAACAGAAGGTGCGCCTCGTCAAAGAAGAAGACCAGCCGGGGCACGTCCGCGTCGCCCACCTCGGGCAGGGTTTCGTAGAGCACGGAAAGGAGCCACAGGAGGAAGGTGGAATACATGACAGGGTTCAGGTACAGCCTTTGGGCCTGCAGCACGTTGATCACGCCCCGGTCCAGGGAGTCCCTGCAGAAGAAGTCGCCGATGTCCAGGGCCGGCTCGCCGAAGAAAAGATCCCCGCCCTGGTCCTCCAGGACCGCCACGGCCCTTTGAAGGACGCCGACGGAGGCCTTGGTGATGTTGCCGTATTCCACGGTATAGCGGGCCGCGTTTTCACCTACATAGTTCAGAACGGCCTTCAGGTCCTTCAGGTCGATCAGAAGGAGGCCTTCCCTGTCGGCGATGCGGAAGATGAGGTACAATACGCCGCTCTGGGTCTCGTTGAGCCCCAGGAGGCGGGAGAGGAGCAGCGGGCCCATTTCGGTGACCGTCGCGCGGACGGGATGCCCCGTCTGGCCGTACACGTCCCAGAACACCGTGGGGAACGCCGTCGGCGCGTAGCGCCCCGCGGCGCCGCAGGCGTCCAGCCGGGATGCGATCTTGTCCCCGACGGAGGCGGCCCGGCTGATGCCGCCCAGGTCGCCCTTGACGTCGGCCAGGAACACCGGGACGCCCAGGGCGGAGAAGCTTTCCGCCAGGACCTGCAGCGTGACGGTTTTGCCGGTGCCGGTGGCGCCGGAAATCAGGCCGTGTCGGTTGGCGTTCCGCGGGAGCAGGGTCACGGCCCCTTCATCGCCGGTGCCGACCCAGATGCCGTTATTCAGGATCATTTTGTTCATCCTCCTCACAGGTCAGGTTTTTCAGCGTTTCATCCGGCGGGCAAACGGCGGAGAATCCCCGCCCGCGGGCGCGCCGCTCAGATCAGGCATTCCTCCAGGGTGGCCGCGGCGTGGGCGCTGATGCCCTCTCCCCGGCCCTCGTAGCCCATGAGCTCTGTGGTGGTGGCCTTGACGGAGACCCGGGAAACCTCAATCCCCAGGCAGCCGGCGACCCTTATGCGCATTTCCGGGATGAAGGGGGCCAGCTTGGGCCTCTGGCATACGATGGTCACGTCGCAATTGACGATTTCAAACCCCGCCGCGCGCACCCTTTCCGCGGCCTGCTTCAGGAGCAGCAGGGAAGAGATGCCCGCGTATTTTTCATCGGTGTCCGGGAACATCTGCCCGATGTCCCCCAGGGCTGCGGCCCCCAGAAGGGCGTCGGTCAGGGCGTGCAGGGCCGCGTCGGCGTCGCTGTGGCCCAGAAGGCCCTTTTCATAGGGTATTTCCACCCCGCACAGGACGAGGCGGCGGCCTTCCGTCAGACGGTGGGCGTCCAGGCCGAAGCCGGTGCGGGTCACGCGGCGCAAAAGACGGTCCGCCATGGCCAGATCCTCCGGTGTCGTCAGTTTGATGTTCGCGGTATCGCCGGGACAGAGCGTGACGGGAAAGCCGGCGTTTTCCATCAGGGAGGCTTCGTCGGTGCAGCCCTTGCCCCCCAGGGCGTAGGCTTTCCTGAGATCGCGGGCGTAAAAGCACTGGGGCGTCTGCACCCGGTACATGTCCGCGCGGTCCACCGTCGCGGTGACGCGGCCGTCCGGCCCGGCTTTTTTGAGGGTGTCCGCCACCTTCAGGGCGGGAACGGCGCCATGATGCTCCCGGGCGCAGGATACGCACCGGCGGATCAGCTCGGAGGACACCAGCGGCCGGGCCCCGTCGTGCACCAGGACGAGGGCGTCGTCCTCCTCCACCCGGGCAAGGCCGTTTTTGACGCTTTCGCTCCTTTCCCCGCCGCCGGGAACCAGCAGCGCCTCGATGCCGTAATTTTTCAGCGCTTCCTCAAAGGGCTTTTCGCCGCCCGGCGGCGTCACCAGGATCAGGCGGCAGCCCGCGTTTCGGAAGGCAAGGGCGCAGCGAACGGCGGAGGGAACTCCGCCCACGGGAAGAAGGGTTTTGCTGACGGGGAGCGAGCCCATGCGGGTGCCGCTGCCGCCGCAGACGATGATGGCGTATTCCATGATTATCCTTTCCCCAGGGTTTCAAAAAGGAGACGGTAGATATCCCCGGCCTTTTCCCGCCAATGGGCGGCCAGGCGCTTTGCCATCTCCTCGTTCGGCAGGGAGAGCGTGATCCTCAGCATATCCATGTCCTTTTCGCAGATGCCCATGCTGAGGGCGTATTCCCCCCGCCCCGTCTGCCGCCAGGATACGGGGTACGCCTGGGAGGAACGCACCTCCGAAAGCCAGGCGGGCATGTTTTCGTCCAGGCGGGATCGGGTGCTGGCGGGGATGTCCCTGCGGAACAGCTCCACCGCCTCCTTCCCGGCGGGGGTGATCGTGTACACGTTGCTCCCAAGGGCCTCGGTGCGGGTGCAGTGCCCCTGGGCGCACAGGTCGGAGAGGGTCATCATCATATCGAAATAATTCATCAGGCCGTTGTCGGACATCAGCTGCAGAAGCTGCATGTCGCTGATGCGGTCCGCGGCGCTGAGGATATAAAGAAGAATCAGGCGCTTTTCGCTTTCCGGCGCTCTGCGTTCGGTATCCTGGGCCATTGAGACCTCCGAAGGTGATGGTTTCGTTTCGGTTTATACCATTTGATACAGTATACCGCAAAAAAACAAAGTTGAAAAGCAAAATCGCCAAAATATGCGCGTCACGGCACGGCGGGGCCTTTTGACATATGGAGCGTGCTTTGGTATAATATTGCGCGGCAGGTTTTTCCGCCCTGACCGGCTTACGGACAGCATGCATGAATCGCCGTTTCCGGGCGGGAAAAAGCGGGCACCCTCCGGGGGCCCGACACCTGACTAACACGCACAGAGCGCGTCGGGCATCCTGAGTGAGCCCGAACGGAGGCAAAAATGAAAAAGAATGCATCAAGGACTTCGCTTACCTACAAGCTGACGCTGTACGCCGTCCTGACGGCCATCGAAATCGTCCTGGCCGTGGTCAATATCCCGATGCCGGCAGGGCTTTCCATCACCTTTAACATGATTCCCGTCGCGGTGGCGGGCATCGCCATGGGGCCGGTGGGCGGCATGGTGATGGGAGGCATTTTCGGCCTGATCAGCTTTCTGCAGTGTTTCGGCCTGCTGGGATACAGCGGCATGGGCGCGGCGCTTGTGCAGATCAGCCCGGTGCTGACCTTTGTCCAGCGCTTCGGCTCCAGACTGCTGATGGGCCTGATCGCCGCGCTGATCTACCGGCTGCTGTGCAAAAAGACCAACGTTTACGTCGGCAGCGCCGTGACGGGCTTTTCGTCGGCTTTTTTCAATACCCTGTTTTTCATGGGCAGCCTGGTTCTTTTGTTCGGGAACTCCGAATATATGCAAAACAGCATGGCCGGGAGGGGCTTTTTCGCATACATCATCGCCGCCGTGGGCGTGAACGGCCTGGTGGAGATGATCGTTGCGACGATTGTGACCGGTGCCGTCGGCGCGGCGCTGCGGAAGGCACGCCTCATCTGACCGTAATCTGACGCCGTAAGGAGAAATTCGATGCTTCTGACCCTGGATATCGGCAACACCAACATCAAGGCCGGACTGTTTGAAGGCGAGGAACTGAAGCAGTACTGGCGCCTGAGCACCCGCAGGAACTATACCAGCGACGAGATGGGCGTGTTCTTCATCAATCTTCTGGGGCACGCGGGCCTGACCACCGGGGACGTGGACGGCATCCTGATCTCCTCGGTGGTTCCCACGGTCAATTTCACCGTGGAGCACATGTGCAGGGATTACTTCCGCCGGGATCCGGTGCTGGTGCAGCCCGGCATCCGCACCGGCATCGACCTGAAATACGAGAACCCCCGGGAGCTGGGAAGCGACCGGATCTGCAACGCCGTGGCAGCCTATTACATTTACGGCGGTCCCTGCGTTTTTATCGATTTCGGCACCGCAACCACCCTGGGAGCCATGGACGCGAAGGCCGCTTTCCTGGGCGGCAGCATCCTTCCGGGCGTCAAGCTTGCCAGCGAGGCCCTGGTTTCGGGCACGGCCAAGCTTCCGCATTTTGAACTGACCATGCCGGAGAAGGCCATCGGCCGCACCACGGTCACCAATCTGCAGAGCGGCATCATCTTCGGCTACGTCGGGCAGGTGGATTACCTGGTCCGCCAGTTCCGCCGGGAGATGGACGCGCCGGACTGCCGGGTGGTTGCCACCGGCGGCATGGCCCGCCTGATCGCTTCCCGGAGCGAGACCATCACCGACATCGACGGCCTCCTGACGCTCAAGGGAATGCGCCTCATATGGGAACGCAACAGGAAGGACTGACACAAATGAAGGAAAAAGAGGGCCTGTCCTTCGGATCGCGGGCGGCCATCGCGCTGTCCGCGGCCGTGATTGTCGGCATGATCGTTTTTTTCCTGACGCTCGGCCGCTGATGCGGCCGGATCCGATATCAACCGTCCGCCCCGGGGCGGCGGAGAGAAAGGTGAAGCCTGAATGAAAAAGATCGAGATCGGTTTTCTCGGATGCGGTAACATCGGCGGCGGCGTATGGCGGATGCTTCATGATATGCGCGGGGAAATCGAGAGCCGGGACGGCCTCAGCATCCATGTAAAGCGCGTCCTGGTGAAGGACGTGGCCGAGGCGCTGGCGCTGAACGCCTCCAAGGGGCTGGACGTGCCCGAAGCGGTACTGACCGAAAACGCCGCGGACGTGACCGACGATAAGGACATCTCCATCGTCTGCGAGTTTATGGGCGGAGAACAGCCGGCGGCCCGATTCATGACGCGGGCGCTGGATAACGGCAAGACCGTGATCACCGCCAACAAGGTGGCCCTGGCGCTCAACTGGGCCCAATTGCAGGCGGCGGCCGAAAAAAGCGGCGCCGGGCTGTGGTACGAAGCCAGTGTGGGCGGCGTAATCCCGGTGATCCGGGTGCTTACCACCAACCTGGAGGCCGACCGGATCAACCGGGTGATGGGCATCATCAACGGGACCACCAACTATATCCTGACCCGGATGACCAAGGAAGGCAAGGACTACGCCGAGGTGCTTTCCGAAGCCCAGCGCCTGGGCCTGGCGGAGCCCAACCCCGAGGCCGACGTCGAAGGCATGGACGCCGGCTATAAGCTGTCCATTCTGGCGTCGCTGGCCTTCCACGGGAGGGTGACCTACCAGAGGATCTACCGGGAGGGCATCACTGACGTCAGCGCTACCGACATTGCCTTCGGCCGGGAGATGGGCTACACCCTGAAGCTCCTTGCCATCGCCAAGAAGGACGGGAATGTGGTGGAATGCCGCGTGCACCCGACGTTTCTGCCCAGCAATCACCCCCTGGCCATGGTGGACGGCTCCCTGAACGCCATCTTCATCCACGGGGATTACTGCAGGGATATGATGCTGCAGGGCCGCGGCGCCGGCGAAAAGCCCACCTCCAGCGCCATTTGCGGGGACATCGTTTCCGCGGCGCTGTCCACGAAGCCCCGGTACCCGTCCTTCAAAAACACCCCCGAGGACTGCGAAAGCTTTGAGTTTACCGACAACTGGCGGACCAGCGCCTATATCCGCCTTTCCGCCAGGGACGAAAAGGGCGTCCTGACCAAGGTGGCCGGGTACTTCGCCAGCGAGGACGTGTCCATCGCCTCCATGATGCAGAAGAACGCCTCCGACGACGGGCGCGTGCAGCTGATCTTCATCACCCATCCGGCGCCGGAGCAGGCGATCCGCCGGGCCATCGCCCATTTTGACGGCGATATCTGCCGGCTGGAAACCATGATCCGCGTGGAGGAGTGAGGACCGCGCGTATTTGACCGCGGGGCCACTTTTGTGGTATACTTATTTATCCTGTGTGCGGTGAAGACAGGAAAATCTGGGCCGGGAGGAAGAGAAAATGCTGAACAACCGGATCCTTGCGCAGCTGGAGCAGGTCTTTTCAGGACTGAACTCGTCGGTCATGCTTCTGGACGCGGCCGGCAACAGCCTGATCCCGGCGGAGGACATCCGCTTTTCCCTCCCCGATCTGCCGACCCCCGGCAAGCCCGTGAACCATGAAGGCCGCCTGTACCAGAAATGCCTGTCGTCCCCCGACGCGGTGCTGATGACGCCCGAGCAGGACAGCCGGGCCATCAGGGACGCGTTCCTCCTGGCGGATACCATGATCGGCGCGATTATCCGGGCGGAATCCGTCTCCAGCGATCTGAACAGCGCGTGGCAGCGCCTGCTGGAAAACCACCTGACGGCGACGGAACTGAACGCGGTGGCCGACGAATACCGGATTCCCCTCCGCGCTGCCAGATGCGTGCTGCTGATCCACCTGGTGCAGGTGCAGTCATCCAACGGCCTGGACATCATGGAGGAGGTCACACCCAAGGGACAGGGCGACGTGCTGGTGGCGATGGACCGCCATACGGTGGCCCTGATTAAGGATACCGCCGGGATGGACGGACTGGAGGACGTGAAGGAGTTTGCCGAGGCGCTGGAAGAAACCCTGATGGGCGAGACCGCCATGGACCTGACGGTGGGCATCGGCGATATCGTGGATTCCCTTGAGGAAATGCATTCCTCCTACAGGCAGGCCAGGCGCGCCATTGAGATCGGCAGCCAGTACGCCCTGAACACCCACATTCACGTTTACCGCAGCATGCACCTGGAAAGGTTTTTGTCCGAGCTGAGCCCCGAGCTGGCGGCCCATTATCACGGTCTTCTTTTCAACCGCTCCACCAGCCGGCTGTTCAGCGAGGAAATGCTGAACACCATCGACATGTTCTTCAAAAAGGACCTGAACCTGTCGGACACGGCCCGGCAGCTTTACATCCACCGCAACACCCTGGTCTACAGGCTGGACAAGGTGCAGCGGCTGGTGGGGCTGGACCTGAGACGCTTTGACGACGCGGTTACCTTTAAACTGCTGTATGATATGCGCAAATGCGTGACCAACGGCAAAAAGACCCATTGACGGACGGAGGATAAAAATGAAACGCAATGCTAAGATCGCTGTGACACTGACCTGCGCGGCAACGCTGGTGACCGGGGCTGTGATCGGCAGCCACGCCAGCGGCCTTCTGGATTTCCTCAACAGGGGAAAGAACGAAGAGGTGACCATCAGCGTCGAGGAATACGAACGCCTAAAGCAGTTTGAAAAGCTGGCCACCGTCAAGGAATATATCGAGACGTATTATTACCAGGACGTGGACACCGACCTGATGATGGAATATGCCATGCAGGGCATGCTCTCCAGCCTGGACGATCCGTATACCTTCTATTATAATGAGGAAGCATGGGCCGACATGTGGGAGGACGACACCGGCGTGTACGGCGGTGTCGGACTGCAGCTTCTGGGCAACTATGAGACCAATATCGTCACCATAACCCAGGTGTTCAAGGGCACGCCGGCCGAAGGCGCCGGGGTTCATAAAGGCGACCAGCTGATCCGCGTGGACGATATCCAGGTGGACGCCACCACCCTGGACGCCGCCGTCAAGCATATGCGGGGCGAAAGCGATTCCCTGGTGGAGCTGGAGGTCATCCGGAAGGGCGAAAACATCGTGTTCACCATGTACCGGGCCGAGATTCACGTCAACCGCGTGGAATACACCATGCTGGATAACAACGTGGGATACATCGTTTTGTACCAGTTCGCGGGCGAGAGCGACGCCGAGGTCCAGGCGGCCATGGACGCCCTGACGGCCCAAGGCGCGAAGAGCATCATTCTGGACCTGAGGGACAACCCGGGCGGCTGGGTGAGCAGCGCGATGAAGGTGGCGGACCTGTTCCTGGACAGGGAGCTGCTGTATTACGCGCAGTACCGTGACGGCAGCAAGGAAGAAAGCTGGACCAAGGCCGGCAAGACCGATATCCCGCTGGTGATCCTGATCAACGAAAACTCCGCCTCCTCCAGTGAGATCCTCTCCGGCGGCCTGCAGAACCTGGGAAGGGCCACCCTGGTCGGCAAGACCAGCTACGGCAAGGGCATCATCCAGTACGTCCTGCCGATAGATGACGATGAAAAGGACGGTTTCCAGTTCACCGTGGCGCAGTACTTCCTGAACGACGGAACGGCCGTGCACAAGATCGGCATCACCCCGGACGTTGAGGTTGAGATGCCCGAGGAACTGGTCGGCACCTATTTCGACCTGGGCGACATGGATGACCCGCAGCTCAAACGCGCCTGGGAGATCGCCAGCGAAGCGCAGAAATAACGGCATAACAGAGCGCCGCGCCCGGATAACGGACGCGGCGATTTTTTTCGTATTCGTATCTGTTCAGTCCTGCGGACAGAACAGATACCGCGGGGGGTACCCGTACCCCCCGCGAACCCCCCGGGCGAAGAACGGAGTCCGGGGAAGGGGACCCCCTTCCCCGGGCCCCCAACCCGCCGGCGGTGCCGGTTTCCTGCGTCCAAGCGGCACCGCCGGCCGGGTGCGAACCCCTCACCGATCCTGCGGGAACGGTTCGGGGTGTCGTTCCGCTTCAC
>CADANQ010000032.1 GCA_902789365.1 uncultured Eubacteriales bacterium | reverse complement strand
GAACCGGGTGATGGCGAGCGTAAGCAGCTGGCTGGAGCGCAAGCTGCGGCTGAAAGTGAGCGCAAGCAAGACAAAAGTCGTCAGGCCGACAGGAAGCAATTTTCTGGGATTCACATTCTGGAAATCCAGCGAAGGATGGAAAGCGAGACCTGCGGAAGACCGGAAGGTCAGGCTGTGCGGAAAAGTGAAAGAGATCCTGTGCAGGAAACGCGCAGCAGCGATTCCACTGAGCGTCACATTCAGGAAGCTGAATCAGGTGCTGAGAGGATGGATAAACTACTTCCGGATCGGCAGCATGAAGCAATGGCTGAAGAACGATTTCAGCCCATGGCTGCGGCACAAAGTGAGAGTCGTGATACTCAAACAGTGGAAGAAGCCGAAGACAGTTTACAGGAACCTGATGAAGCTGAATGTTACTTTTCACTGTGGCATGACGGATGATGACATCTACAAGGCGGCCAATTCCCGATTGGGCCTTTATCGCAGGTGCGGCATGAATGTGGTCAACTTCCTGTTAAGCGTGAAAGTCCTTGCCTTGCCCAATAAGAAAGAGAACCGACCGGGTCTGGTCGATCCTCTTGCTTATTACCTTAATACTTGAAACCATGTTGCGATGTAGCGCCGTATACCTGACCGGTATGTACGGTGCAACGGGAGGGGCGAGGGCTTACGCCCTCCCTCTACCCTATTAAGAGAGTCCGGTTTGAGAAAAGGCGGACTTCGCGCCTTTGAAGTCAGGGAAAATCTTCGTTCAGCTCCGTATGGGATCCGTGATCCGCGCCCCGGAGGTATCGCCCATCAGGCTTTCGGGAGCCGCGATGCAGCGGCAGCCCTCCTTTGCGAAGACATGGAGGAGATCGGCAAATTCCAACAGCTCTTTTTTGCCGCAGGAAAGCATCTCGGCGCGGATACGCAGGCCGTCCTCCTTTTCAAAGCCGGTCAGCCACATGACATCCGCGTCGGCGCTCTGTTCCGAGGGGCTCTTGAGGGGTTCGGCTTCCGCAATGGCGGAAAGGATGTAGGGATCGATATCGCCATCCTCAGCGCAGAACGCCCTGAGGGCGTTTTCCATATCTGCATAAGCCCTGAGGGTGGCGTCGGGTGTGGGATCCCGGTAGGAGTAAGCCGCCAGGGACCCGCTCAGGTCGCACATCAGGGAACAGCCGTAGGCGCCGCCGACCACGCGGACCGTGTTCCAAAGGTAGTCGAGGGAAATGATGTTGGCGCCTACAAGACACGAGGCGTTCAGCCGGCCCGGAAGCGCGGGCTCCCATGCCTGGACGGCGCTGCCGACCTGGGCCGGAAGACGGATGAAGGACCTGGGCTCTGCGGTCATGGAATACGCCGTATCCCGGGAGGGCAGGGGACTGCCGGAGGGGAAGGACCGGATCAGCCTTTCCGGCTTCAGGTTCGCCGCGCCGGAAACGCTGACGAGCATTCTTTCCCGGACAAAGGTTTCCCGTACGAGGCGGGAGGCCGTGCTTTCCCAGCGGGACGGGTCCTTACGGATTTCTTCTTCCGCGGAGGAAAGAAAACGCGTAAAGGTGACGCCGGTCAGGGCCTCGTTTGCCGCGCCTTCGGCGCTGTAGGAGGACAGAGCCTTCATGATGGCCAGCAGGTTTCCCGATTCCACCACGTTCTGGCGGCAATGAAGGGCTGACTGCCTGGCCAGGCGAAGCACCTTTTCCGACTCGTTGAACCGGGTTTCCGTCAGAATTTCGTGCATCAGATCCGACGCGGCGTCCAGGTCCTCCTCCAGGCAGCTGAAGGAAGCGCACAGGAAGGGCATGCATTCCCTGCGGCAGTTTTTGCGGCTGTATGCCTGGATGCTGATGGAATCACGGCCGAACAGGTTCCGCACCTGTTTGCGGATCTCCTGGGCGCTGTGGGCGGAAGTCGGCAGGTGCGAGAACATCGACGCCGTCAGCTGGAGCCACGGAAGATCGCAAAGCGAAGCGTCGGCAAGGGAAAAATAACTCCGCACATGCACGATGCCGGGGCAGGCAACCGGATGATACAGGACTCTGACACCGCCGTATTCGTATTCGGTGGTGTCGGTCCATTCCGGGGGGTCCTTGACCTCGCTCAGGGGAAGCGTGGGGAGGGACGCCAGGCTTTCGGGGGAGTCCGGTGTTTGCTGCCAGCGGAGCAGCGCTTCGGTCTCCAATCGCATTGCTTTCCTTTCTCCGGCTGTCATGCCCTCGAGCATGCTCCGGAGCAGGGCTTCTTCCTTTTCACGCATTTCATTTCCCAGCGTGGCCGAGGGAAGGACCTTCAGAAGGCACATTCCCTGATCGTCCAGGAGGATTTCCCGGAGCAGGTGCTCGTACCCTCCGGAGGGAATCATCTTTTTAAGTCCGGCAAAAACGTTGTCATACATCAGCCGGTCCATCGGATCCCCGTCGTAAAGCCAGGAGGACAGTACCTGCCTTAAGCGGTAAAGTCCCGACGGCTCCCGGGTGTCACGGGTGGAGAAAGCCATGCGGCGGATGGAAGCCTCCAGTTCGTCCCGGTCCAGGCCTGTCCGGCAGATCCGCTCCGCTTCACGGCGCACGAGGGCATAAAGCTCGTCCTCGTATCCGTCCCTGACGTCCCTGAAGGTCAGGCTGACGCTGCTCTGAAATCCGGGATCGACGGAAAATTGTACGCTTCGGGCCAGCCCGGCGTCCAGCACCGCTTTTTTCAGGGGCGCGTCGTTGCTGGAACCGATCACGCTGAACAGAATACTGGCGGCCAGGCGTTTCAGACGGTCCGTCCATGGCGCAAGAATGCGGCCCATGACAAAACATCCTTTATTTTCGGCTTCTTCGCCCACCGGCAGCTCGTACCGGGCCTCGCTTTTCCCTCCGCGGGGCGTCTGGAAGGTGTTTTCGGGGAAATCCGTCTTTTTTTCATAAGCGGAATAATATTCGTCCAGCATCCGGAGGGTTTCCTCCAGGGGAACGCTGCCGTCCAGGAACACCCGCGCGTTGGAGGGATGGTAAAACCGGGTATAGGTCTCCCGGTACTTTTCCCAGGTCAGGGTGGGGATCAGGGCGGGATCGCCGCCGGAATTGAAGCGTTCCGTGGTGTCCGGGAACAGCAGGCGGCTGAAAGCGTCGTCCATGACGCTGTCCGGGGAAGACATATCCCCCTTCATTTCGTTGAAGACCACGCCCTTGAAGGCCGGCCGGCCGTCCGTGTCCTCAATATGCCATCCTTCCTGAAGGAAGATGTTTTTATCCGTCATCAGCCGCGGGCGGAAGACGGCGTCCAGGTAGACGCTGACCAGGTTGAGGTAATCCCTTTGGGAACGGGAAGATACGGGATACACGGTGTAATCAGGGCCGGTCATGGCGTTGAGAAAAGTGTTCATGCTGCTTTTCATCAGCTCCACAAAAGGCTCCCTGACGGGATATTTTTCGCTTCCGCACAGCGTGGTATGCTCCAGAATGTGGAATACGCCGGTGTCATCGAAGGGCAGGGTCTTAAACGCAATGGCAAAGAGCTTGTTCCGGTTGCCGTTGTCGATCCAGCAGACCTCTCCGCCGGTTTTTTCGTGGCGCATTTCCGCCATGGTGCCGCCGATTTCGGTTAAGGGACGGCAGCGGGTGACCCGGAAGCCATGGATGATATCGTTGACCTTCAGCATTGAAAGGCTCCTTTTATGATTTATCTGATCAGTCCGTTTTCCAGCATTTTTCTGAGAATTTCCTTCAGGGCGAGCCTTCCGTGGGCGTAGGTAAGGGCGCCCTGCAGGTAGACGGTATAGGGCTCGCGCATGGGTCCGTCCGCGCTGAGCTCGATGGAAGCGCCGGCCACGAAGGTGCCGGCCGCCATAATTACCCGGTCCTCATAGCCCGGCATGTCCCAGGGCTCCGGTACGCAGTCGGCGTCCACGGGGGAGGCGGCCTGGACCCCTCCGCAGAAGGCGATCAGCTTTTCGGGGGATCCCAGCTTGATGGCCTGGATGATGTCATAGCGTTTTTCGCCTGCTTTCGGGCTGGTTTCCATCCCCAGGGAGGAGAATACGGCGGCGGCAAGGACGGCGGTTTTGAGCGCCTGGCACACGGTGTGCGGCGCCATGAAAAGCCCCTGGTAAAAAGGCCTGTAGCTGCCGGCGTAGCTTCCTTCCTCCCTGCCGATGCCCGGCGCCGTCAGCCGGCAGGAGATGCGGTCGATCAGGTCCTTCCTGCCGCAGATATAGCCGCCGGTGGGGGCCAGCCCGCCGCCGGGATTCTTGATCAGGCTGCCGGCGCACACGTCCGCGCCGAAATGGGTGGGCTCATGAATGTCGGTAAACTCGCCGTAACAGTTGTCCACCAGAACGATGATGTTTTTATTGATCCTGTGGATCAGCTCCGCCGCCCGGCCGATCTCATCGGGGGACAGGGTGGGGCGCCAGGCGTAGCCCCGGCTGCGCTGGATCATCACGACCCTGGTGTCGGGACAGATGGCCGCGGCGATCGCCTTCAGGTCCGGGCCGCCGTCCCGTCCCAGTTCTGCCTGGCTGTAACGGACCTTCATTTCCTTCAGGGATCCAACGCCGTCCCCGGCGGTCCCGATGACGGTCTGCAGGGTGTCGTAAGGCGTGCCGGAGACGGAGAGCAGGTGATCCCCGGGCCGGAGCAGGCCGAACAGACACAGGCTGAGGGCCGCGGTGCCCGATACGATGTGGGGACGCACGATGGCCGATTCGGTATGGAACAGGTCGGCAAAGATCCTTTCCAGGTTGTCGCGGCCGATATCGTCATAACCGTATCCGTTGGTGGGCGAAAAGTGGCGGAGCGCCACACTGTGGGTCCTGAAGGCGTCCAGGATGCGACGCGTGTTGGTTTCCTCGATCTTTTCCAGATCGGCGAAGGACCGGGCGCAGGCCCGTTCGGCGTCGCCGATCAGTTTTTCGATGCGTTCGTTTGTGCCGTTTGTCATGATTGACAGCCCTTTCTTATGAGATCATGCCGCGCGGGGATCAATCGGACCCGGCCCGCGCGGAAGACAGAATGATATCCGGCGCGTTGTTTATTTCCGCCGATGGAATCCAGCGGACGCGCGCGTCCCGCCGGAACCAGGTCAGCTGGCGTTTGGCGTAGTGCCTTGTGCGTACCTTGACGGTGCGGACCGCTTCGCTGAGAGAGACGGCGGAATCAAAATAATCGTAAAGCTCCTTGTATCCCAGCCCCTGAATGGACGTTGCGTCCCGCGTTACGCCCCTCTCCCGGAGGGACAGAACCTCCTCCATGAGCCCGTCCGCCATCATTCTGTCCACGCGCTCGTCGATCCGTCGGTAGAGAACATCCCTCGGCCAGTCCAGGGCGAAAATCCTGAATTCGTACCCGGCGGGAGGACGGCGGTCGCTGAACGAGGTGATGGACCTGCCCGTGAGGTCCAGGACCTCCAGGGCCCGGACCACCCGCCGGACGTCGTTGGGATGCAGCCGGGCGGCGGCCGCGGGATCCCTGCCCCGGAGTATTTCATACAGGGCGGCGCTGCCCCGGCTGTCGGCGACGGCGTGATACCCGGCGCGGATTTCGGTGTCCGCGCCGGCGGCGCCGAATTCCTGCTCATAGGATACCGCGTCCAGGTACAGGCCTGTTCCGCCCGCCAGGATGGGGACGCGGACCGAGGCGAGCAGCGGACGGCATCGCTCCGCCCAGTCGGAGACCGAAAACGGCTCCTCGGGGGAGCACAGGTCCAGCAGATGATGGGGTACGCGCCGCCTTTCCTCCGAGGTGGGTTTGGCGGTGCCGATGTCCATGCCGCGGTAAACCTGCATCGAATCCATGCAGAGGATTTCTCCGCCGGTTATTTCCGCCAGCCGGAGGGCGACGTCGCTTTTCCCGCTGGCGGTTGGCCCCGCCAGCACATAAATCATCTTATCCTTCATTCTTCATCCCTGGGCTGGATGCGCTTGAAGCGCTTTTCCAGGTCCGACCGGGTCAGTTCGATCATCAGCGGCCTTCCGTGGGGGCAGGTGAGGCGGATGTCTTCCGAAAGCATTCTGCGGACCAGCTCCTCCAAAGCGTCGGGGGGCAGCTTTTCACCGCCCTTGACGGCGTGCTTGCAGCTCATCTGGGTGATCCTCTGGACCCGTTCAAGCTCCGTCACGTTCCCGCAGGCGCTCAGGTCGTCCAGGGCCTCCCGGAAGCATTTGGACGCCTGGGGCTGGCCGAGAATCAGCGGCACGCCCATCAGCCGCACCGTCAGGTCGCCGAAATCCTCGGCGTCGAAGCCGGCCTGGTACAGCGCCTCCTGCTCGTCGAGGAAGGTCTCGTACTCGCCGCGGGTCAGGCGGATCAGCAGGGGAGACAGGAGGCTTTGCACCGGCGGAGCGCCGCTGCCGGTTTCCTTCATCAGTTTTTCGTACAGAAGCCGCTCGTGGACGGCGTGCTGGTCGCACAGGAGAAGGCGGTCGTCGTGCTCCAGAAGGATATAGGTGTCAAACACCGTGCCGATGATGCGGACGGGCTTTGCGGAAAAGGCCTCCCGCACGGTGGGATCCTCGGTCTGCTCGATTTCCGGCGCGGGAACCGGGGAGGCGGTCTTTGCCGGTTCCCCGTGCGCGGCCTCCGGCCGGGGGGAAAGCATGGCGTTCACGACCGGCGCGGTAAAAACGGAAGAGGCCCGCATCCTTTCGGGTATGGCCGGAATGCGGGAGGGGGCGCTCTCCCGGGCTGTCAGCGCTTCCGCGGAAACGGGCGGGCGGGCGCCGCCGCCCCCTTCCGCGCCGGGAGACGGCGCCGGCCCTTCCGCGGCCGCGGGACGGACGCTTTCCGTGGCGGTAATCGGGACAGGGGGCTTTTTTTCATCCTCGCCTTTTGACGGGACGAACACCTGCGGGATGCGGTCCTCGGCCTGACGGGTGCGGTCCAGGGCGTCGGATACTAGGTCGCGCACCGCGGAGCGGACCTGCGTTTCGTCGGCGAAGCGGACCTCCCATTTGTTGGGATGGACGTTGACGTCCACGTTTTCAAAGGGCATTTCCAGGTGCAGCACGCAGATGGGGAACCGGCCGATGGTGACCAGCTGCCTGCAGGCGTCCTCCAGGGCGCCGGAAAGGATGCCGGAATGCAGGGTGCGCCCGTTGAGGAAAAAATACTCCCTGCCGCGGTTGCCCCGGCTGGCGTCCCCGGTGCCCACCAGGCCGTTTAATATGATTCCGCTTTGCGTCCCGTGCACGGGAACCATCAGCCGGAGGGTATACAGGCCGAAAACCGAAAGCACGGCGTTTTCCAGCTTTCCGTCTCCGGGAGAGAAATAGACGTTTTTTCCGTCGGCGGTGAAACGGAAGGATATGTCCGGGCGGGACAGGATCATCCGCTCCATCAGATCGCTGACAAGGGCGGTTTCGGCCGACGCCTTTTTAAGGAATTTGCGGCGCACCGGCGTGTTGAAAAACAGGTCCTTTACCGTAAAGGAGGTGCCCTCGGGACAGGCCGCGTCCTCGATGGCGCCCATCTGGCCGCCCTCGTTGACCGCCTTGACGCCCCATTCGCTGTCCTTTGTTCTGGTCAGACAGGTGACACGGGCGACGGCGGCGATGGAGGCCAGCGCTTCGCCTCGGAACCCCAGGGACCGGACGCCGTAAAGATCTCCGGCGGTGCGGATCTTGCTGGTGGCGTGCCGCATGAAGGCCATCCGGATATCCTCCGGACGGATGCCGCTGCCGTTGTCGGTGACCCGGAAGGAGGTGACGCCGCCGTCCCGGATATCCACCGTGACGGAGGTTGCGCCGGCGTCGATGGCGTTTTCCACCAGCTCCTTGATTGCGGAGGCGGGGCGCTCCACGACCTCGCCGGCGGCGATCTGCCCGATGACCTCGGGCGGAAGGGCTTTGATCAAACCTTCTGCCATGCTTCCCTCCTTACAGCTTCAGCGCCTTTTCCTTCAGCAGGAAAAGCTTGTTCAGGGCGTCCATGGGGGTCATGGCGAGCACGTCCAGGGCCCGCACCTCCTCCACAAATTCGGTCTGGGAATATCCCAGCAGGTCCACCTGCTGGCGGGCCTCCTTTTTGCCGGCGGTCAGGATGTTCTGCCCGAGGGATCCGCCGACCTCATGGGTCACCTCCAGGCGGGCCTCGATCTCCTGGGCGCGGGCCACCACGGCTTTGGGCACGCCGGCCAGGCGCGCCACGTAGATCCCGAAGCTTTTATCGGCTCCGCCGGGGCGGATCTTCCGGAGGAAGACCACTTCTTCGCCCATTTCCTTCACCGCGACGCAGAAATTGACCACGCCGTCCTGGTGCCCCTCCAGCTCGGAAAGCTCGTGGTAATGGGTGGCGAACAGGGTTCTGGCGCCGCTCTTCTTTTTGTCGCTGAGGAACTCCACCGCAGCCCAGGCGATGGCAAGGCCGTCAAAGGTGGAGGTGCCGCGGCCGATCTCGTCCAGGATCACCAGGGATCTGGAGGTCGCGCTGCGAAGAATGTAGGCCATTTCGCTCATTTCCACCATAAAGGTGCTCTGCCCGCCGGCCAGATCGTCCGAAGCGCCGACACGGGTGAAGACACAGTCCGTCAGCGGAATGCGGGCGCGGGAGGCGGGCACGAAGGAGCCCATGTGGGCCATCAGGGTGATCAGCGCCACCTGGCGCATATAGGTGGATTTGCCGGCCATGTTGGGGCCGGTGATGATGTGCATGCGGTGGTCGTCCCCGTCCATGAAGGTGTCGTTGGGCACGAAGGACTCATCCGGCATCATTTTTTCCACCACCGGGTGCCGCCCGTCGGCGATTTCAAGGATTCCGTCGTCGGTGATTTCGGGGCAGGTATAGTGGTTTTCCGACGCGGCTTTGGCCAGGGAGAGCAGGGCGTCGAGGGTCTTGTAGCCCTCGGCGGTAGACTGCAGGCGGACGATTTCATCGGCGACGGACTGCCGGATGCCGTCGAAAAGCTCGCTTTCCAGCTTCATCGCTTTTTCCTGGGTGCCGGTCAGGCGGCTTTCCAGGGTCTGAAGTTCATCGGTGGTAAACCTTTCGGCGTTGGCCAGGGTCTGGCGGCGGCGGTAATTGTCCGGAATCAGGGCGTAATTGGATTTGGTCACCTCAATGTAATAACCGAACACCCGGTTGAAAAGGATTTTCAGGTTTTTGATTCCGGTCCGCTCCCTTTCCCGGGCTTCAAGGTCCAGGAGCATCTGTTTCCCGTCGGTGGAGAAGCGGCGAAGCTCGTCCAGCTCCGCGCTGTAGCCCTCGCGGATGATGTTGCCTTCGGTGATGACAAGCGGCGCCTCGGGGTTGACGGCTTTTTCGATCAGGCCGCACAGATCCTCGCAGGGATCGATCAGGGCGGCGGTATCCCTGAGGGCGCCGTCCTCCAGGGTGGAGAGCATCGCCAGGATATCCGGAGCCTGCTTAAGGCTTCGGCCCAGGCTGAGGCAGTCCCTGGCGTTCAGGGTATGGTAGGATACCCGGGAGAGGAGCCGCTCCATGTCGTAAACGTTTTTCAGGCTTTCGGTCAGCGCCGCGCAGGCGATGGGCGAATGAACCAGAGCCGAGACGGCGGCCAGGCGGGAGCGGATCCGGTCCGCGTTCAGCAGAGGCCGCTCCACCCAGGAGCGCAGCTGCCTTCCGCCCATGGCGGTGACGGTGTTGTCCAGCACGCCCAGAAGGGAGCCGCGGACGGTCTTTCCCCGGATGGTCTCGGTCAGCTCCAGGGAACGGCGGGTGGCGTCGTCCAGGGGCATGGAGTCGTCTTTTTCGACGATGCGCAGCCTGGTAATATGGCTGAGAGCGTTCTTCTGGGTTTCGTTCAGATATCCCATCAGGGCGCCCGCGGCCTGGGCTGCGGGATTCATTTTGCTGTCCAGCCCCAGGGCCGTCAGGGAACCGACGGAAAAATGGGCGCATAAAAGCTCTTTGGCTTTTGCCATGCCGAAGGCCGAGGGGGAATAGCTTCGCGGAGGCACCGGCGCGAATTCCTGCAGCGCATCGGCGTCCTGGGTAATGATCTCGCCGGGATGGATGGCGCCCATGGCGCTTTTTAAGTCGTTCTCGCTGTTTTTCATCGTCTGGGCGTAAAATTCGCCGGTGGAAACGTCGCACCAGGCCAGGCCCAGAAGCCTTGGAGAAACGAAAACGGAGCAGAGAAAGTTGTTGTTTCTTTCGCCGATCACGCCGGTGTCCGTAAGGGTGCCGGGGGTGACGATGCGCACCACGTCCCGCTGCACAAGCCCTTTGGCCAGGGCGGGGTCCTCCATCTGTTCGCAGATTGCGACGCGATAGCCTTTCCCGATCAGCCGGCTGACGTAGCTGTCCACGGCGTGGTGGGGAACGCCGGCCATCGGGGCCCGCTCCTCCAGGCCGCATTCTTTCCCGGTGAGAGTCAGCTCCAGTTCGCGGGAGGCGGTGACGGCGTCGTCAAAAAACATTTCATAAAAATCACCCACCCTGAAAAAAACCAGGGTGTCCGGATATTTTTCCTTGACCGCAAAGTATTGCCGCATCATCGGGGACAGGTTGGCCATGAACGCACCTCTTTCATAAATATCGCTCAGGCGCCCTTTTCGCGCCCGGCGCGGGGTCCGCCATTAAAGGGCCCGCCGACGGGATCAGACGGCCCCGATCTTTTCACCCTTCAGGGTGGTGTGGGAGGCGGCGGTGATCCTGACGGGCAGGATTTTGCCGATGTCGCTGTCGCGCCCGGGGAAATTGACCGAGATGTTCCTTTCGCATTTTCCCGTCATCTCGTCTCTTCCGCGGCGGCTTCGGTCGGTGACCAGGACGTTGACCGTCCGCCCGAGCATGCCTTCAAAGGCGGAGACGGTATTTTTTTCCTGGACCTCGATCAGCCTTGCGATCCTGCGCGACGCGATATCCGGGGGAATCTGGCCCGGCATGGCGGCGGCGGGCGTTCCGGTGCGGGGGGAATAAATAAAGGTGAAGGCGCTGTCGTACCGCGCCTGGGCGGTGAGGGACAAAGTGTCCTCGAAATCCCGGTCGGTCTCTCCGGGGAAAGCCACGATCAGGTCGGAGGTTACGCCGATGTCCGGCATGGCGGCGCGCAGGGCCGAAAGGCGCTCCAGGTATTTTTCGCGGGTATAACGGCGGTTCATGGCCTTCAGGACGGCGTCGCTGCCGGACTGCACCGGCAGGTGGAAGTGGCGCATGATGTTGGGCCTGTCGGCCATCACCCGGATGAGCTCGTCGGAAAGGTCCTTGGGATGGGAGGTCATGAAGCGGACGCGGGGGACGCCCAGGGCCGCGACATGGTCGAGCAGTTGGGGGAAAGTCATGTCCCCGCCGGAAGCACCGTAGGAATTGACGTTCTGTCCAAGGAGCATCACCTCCCGCACGCCGCTTTCCAGGAGTGCTTCCGCTTCCCGCAGGATATCGGAGGATGCGCGGGAACGCTCGCGTCCCCGGACATAGGGGACGATGCAGTAGGTGCAGTAGTTGTTGCACCCGTACATGATGGTAAGGTAGGCCTGGATATCGCTTTGGCGGCGGATGGGCAGCCCTTCGGCCAGAGTGCTTTCGTTCCGCGGGACGCTGACCACCCGTTTCCTTTCGGTGACCACCCGGCAGAGCATCTCCGGCACCTCATACATGTTGCCGGTGCCGAAGGCGATATCTACAAAGGGATACTGCTTCAAAAGCTTTTCGGCCATGCCCGGCTCCTGGACCATGCAGCCGCACACGCCGATGAGCATTTCCGGCCGCTCCCTGCGGACTTCCTTCAGCCAGGTGACGTTGCCCAGGGCCTTGCGCTCGGCGTTGTCCCGGATGCAGCAGGTGTTGTGCATCACAAGGTCCGCTTCCCGTTTGTCGCCGGCGGGACGCATCCCCATGCTTTCAAGGATCCCGGCCAGCTTTTCGGAATCGTGGGCGTTCATCTGGCAGCCGTAGGTCACAATATAATAAGTTTCCGGACGCCCGGGCAGGGCGGCGAAGGCGTCGGCAAAGCCCTGCTGGCGGCGGATTTCTTCTTCGGGTACGCGGATGATAGGGTCGCTCATACAGTCTCCTTTGATGCGGTCAGCCCCGTTTGCGGGTCAATTCCATCAGTCCCAGGGAAGTGAAGCCGTGGATTACTGTCTTTCTGTAATCCTCCCTGAGGGCTTCCTCCATGGCCGCTGCCACCCGGCCGCGGTTTTCTTCCTGTTCCATGTCGATAAAATCGATGATGATAATCCCGCCCGTGTCCCTCGCCTGGAGCAGGCGGGCGATCTCCCGGGCGGCTTCCAGGTTGGTTTTCAGGCGGCTTTTTTCAGGGTCCTTTTTATTGCCGGCGTCCCCGGCGGTATTGACATCGACGACGGTCAGCGCCTCGCAGGGATCGATCACGATGCTGCCGCCGGACGGCAGGCGATGCACCCGATCCCGGGCTTTTTTTGCCTGGCCGGCCACATCGAAGGCTTCCAGGACGCCGCTTTGGAATTCGACGGCCTGCCCCGCGGCGGAGAGGAGGGACGCGTCGTCGGTCAGGATCCTGTCTGCCCCGCCCTTCAGGTCCCTCAGCAGGCGTTCCTCCAGGGGCGGCCGGGCAAAGACAGGCCCGGGGGAAGAGGCGCCTTCGGCAATGCGGAGGATTTCCGTCCACCGGGCACGGAGGACGGCAATCTCGTTTTCAATCGCCGCGTCGTCGGCGCCGGCGGCCTCCATGCGGAGGATCAGGCCGGAATCGTCCGGGCAGAGGCGGCGCATCCTCTCCAGGGCCGCGGGACGTTCGCTCTCAGCGTAGCGGGAGCTGACGGCTTTTTTATGCGTCACGGGGGTCAGGACGGCGTATTTGCCCGCCAGGGAGATATCCATCGTGGCATAGGCCTGTTTTTTGCCGGCGGGCGGGCGGCGGATCTGCACCAGCACCCGCGCGCCGGAGGGGGGAGGCACCGGCACGCCGTGCATTTCGCGGTAGGGCAGGAAAACCGTGCGGTCCTTCCCGACGCGGACGAAGGCGGCCTCCATGCCGCCCATGCACCGGTCCACCTTCCCGACGAAAACGGATTCGGCCATGCCTTCCTCCGCGGATTCCTCTTCATAGCGATACAGGAGGCCGTCGATGAGCACGGCTCCGATTTTCGTATCGCCGCGGCGTGAAAAAACAGCCAGCTTCATGCGTCCTCCAGGGGCAGGAACACGCCGTCCTTTTCGGAAAGCAGCAGCAGCCGGACGACGAGCGCTTCCGTCGGTGGGATTCCCGCCGACGAACACAGGCAGGCGAACATCAAATCCGGCTTGCAGCTTTTTTCCTCGCACAGGTCCAGGGTGCAGAAGATATTCCCGTCCTTCAGTGTCAGTTCGTGGATCATCGGCTTGATGTCGATCTCTTTTTCGCCGGATTTGGTTTTTTTGACGGCGGGGATGGATTCCTTTTTCAGGAAGGCGTCCAGATCTCCCTGGGTCAGGGGGCATTCTCCCCGGGGCTCGATGCGGTACCGGGCGGCCCTGAGCAGCGCCATCGGGGGCTTGTGCGTGTCTGCGACGGGCCTGCAGGAAAGAAGGCGGATATCCGGGGGCAGCGCCCGGGACAGGCGGCCGGAGAATTCCTCAGCCGGGACCTCCCGCTCCAGGGAGATCTCCATAACCTCCCTCAGTCCCACGGCGCCCAGGGACAGGGGGGCGGCGAAGGACATCAGGATGTGGGGATTAAAGCCCTGGGAATACCGTATGGGAAGGGAGGACCTGCGCAGGGCGCGCTGCATGGCGCGCATCAGGTCCAGATGGCCGATATGGCGCAGGCGCGCGCCTTTTTCAAACACCGCGAGCATTTTCATATGCGGGGCACGCTCCTTTCCAGCGCTGGAGGCCGCAGCCGTTGCAGCCCTTCCGGCAGTCCCTGGTTGTTTCGGTCCTCAGGGCCTTTTCCCATTCTCTCATCAGGAATTCCTTTGTGACGCCGGCGTCGATCACGTCCCAGGGGAGCGTTTCGCTGAAGGGCCGGGTGCGGCAGGCGTAGAACGCCGGGTCCAGGCCGCAGGCGTCGAAGGCCTCCAGCCAGGTGTCGTATCTGAAATATTCGTTCCAGCCGTCGAAGCGGCAGCCGTTTTTCCACGCGGTATAAATCACGTCGCCGATGCGCCGGTCCCCGCGGGAAATACAGGCCTCCAGGAAGGAAAGGCCGCTTTCGTGCCAGTTGAAGGTGACGCCCTTGATCCTGAGGTATTCCCGCAGGTGTTCCTGTTTTTCCCGGATGATCTCCGGGCTGTCCTGAGCGACCCACTGGAAGGGGGTGAAGGGTTTGGGAACGAACACCGAGGCCGAACAGGTGATCCTCAGGCCCGGAGCGCGCCGCGGCTTGGGAATGGAAAAATACGCGCCGACCACCTTTTGCGCCAGGTCGCCGATGCCCCGAAGGTCTTCGTCGGTTTCGGTGGGCAGGCCAAGCATGAAATAGAGCTTGACCGACGACCAGCCGGAATCGAAGGCGTCGGTCACGGCGCGGATCAGGTCCTCCTCGGTGACGCCCTTGTTGATGACGTCCCTCATCCTTTGGGTTCCCGCCTCGGGGGCAAGAGTGAGGCCGCTCTTTTTGACCTTGCTGGTTTCCTCCAGGGACTGCTTGACGATGTTGTCGATCCGCATGGAGGGGAGGGAAACCGAAACGCGCTTTTCGCGGTACCGGTCCATCAGAGCGCGGATCAGCTCCGGCAGGCAGGTATAATCCCCGCTGGACAGGCTGGAGAGGCTGATTTCCTCATAGCCGGTGCTGCTTTCCAGATGATCGGCGATTTCCAGGAGGCGTTCCATGCTGCGCTCGCGGACTGGCCGGTAGATCATTCCCGCCTGGCAGAAACGGCAGCCGCGGGTGCAGCCCCGCATGATCTCCAGGGTGATGCGGTCGAACACGATGTCCGTAAAGGGCACCGGGATGGTTTCGGGGTATTCCGCGTGCTCCAGGTCCGTGACCACGCAGCGCCGCACCTTTTCCGGGGCGCACGGGTCGTTGGGGGTGACGGAACGGACGGTGCCGTCGTCGTTGTAGGAGACATCGTAAAAGCGCGGAACATATACGCCCGGGATGCCGGCGAGGGCGCGGAGGGTTTCTTCCCTGGTCCTGTGGGCGGCCTTGCTTTCCCTGACGGTTTGGCAGAGCTGCACCATCACGTCCTCTCCGTCGCCGATCATATACGCGTCGATAAAATAAGCCAGGGGCTCCGGATTGAAGGCGCAGGGTCCGCCCGCCACCACCAGGGGGTCGCTTTCGGACCTGTCCCGGGCATAGATGGGGATACCGCCCAGGTCCAGCATTTCCAGGATGTTGGAATAGCTCATTTCGTACATCAGGGTGAAGCCCACCAGATCAAATTCCCTGATCGGCGTCCGGCTTTCCAGGGAGAAGAGGGGAAGCCCTTCCCTGCGCATGGCGTCGCCCATATCGGGCCAGGGGGCGCATACCCTTTCGCACACAGCCCAGGGCTGCTTATTGATGATGTGGTAAAGGATTTTCATGCCCAGGTGGGACATGGCGATGTCGTATGTATCGGGAAAACAAAAAGCAAAGGACACGTCGCACTCGCCGATGGATTTTACGGCCGTGTTCATCTCTCCGCCGGTATAGCGGGCCGGTTTCTGCACTTTTTCGAGCAGTCTTTCCAGAATCTCTTCCTGCGCCGAATTCAATCAGGTCCCTCCCATGGGCTGCAAAAGCCCTATAATACCAATTAAGAATGATACCATTTTCGAACGGAAATGTCCACAGTGTTACGGATTATTGCTTCCGCTCTTGTCCAGACGGGGTTTTTTATATATAATAAACCGACGACCGTTTTCCCGGGAAACAAATGCGAAGGGGAAAACGGAGAGGTTTGGAGGCGGGACGGGATGAAACCGCAGGGCTTTAAAACTGGACTGCCGGCGCTGATTCTGGTGCTGGCGCTCCTCGCGGTCTGCGCGGCCGGCGCGGAGGATTTTTCGGTATCGGACGAGGGAGAGGAGCTTCTGCAGCAGGGCTATGAAGGCGCGGCGATGTACCTGATGCGGGAAATGACCCTGGACGAAAAGATCTGCCAATTGTTTTTCGTCTCTCCGGAGCAGCTGAGCGGGGAGGATATCACCACCTCCTACACGGACGCCTTTGCCGAAGGGTTCGACGCGTATCCCGTGGGGGGCATCCTCATGTTCGGGCAGAATATCTATGACGGGGAAAGCCTGCTTGCCATGAACACATCGCTGACCTACGCCTCCAAGCGCAGGGGCGGCATCGGCGTAATCATCGGCATCGGGGAGGAAGGCGGCCGCGCCGCGCCGCTTACCGGCAAGCTGGGTCTGTCCGCCATCCCCGCTGCGCGGGAAATGACGGCGGACGACGCCTACGACTGGGGACATACCATCGGGGAAAGACTTAAGCGGTACGGCTTCAACCTGGACCTGGCCCCCTGCGCCGACATGTACGTGGAGGGCGGCAATACCGAGATCGGAGACCGGTCCTTTTCCTATGATTCCTCCAGGACGGCCGCGTGCGCCTTCCTGTTCATGAACGGTCTGCAGGAAAACGGCATCATTTCCGTATACAAGCATTTCCCGGGGATCGGGACGGTGGAATCCAATACCCGCCTGGGCTGGGGCCATATCGGCGAAAACATGGCGGAGATCCGGTCCCGGGCGCTGATCCCTTTTTACAGCGCGGTGTGGGAAAACTGCGGGATGATCCTGGTAACGGCCATCGACCTGACGGAGGTGGATCCGAACGTGCCCGCCTGCCTGTCGCCCTCGGTGGTTCGGGGAATGCTCAGAAATACCATGGGATACAAGGGCGTCATCGTTACCGATTCCCTCAGGTCCGGCCGGGTCACCGCGAATTATTCGTCGGGCAGGGCGGCCGTTCTGGCGCTGCAGGCGGGATGCGACATGATCCTCCTGCCCAAGGACTTTCCGGCCGCGTTCGACGCGGTGAAGCAGGCGGTGCTTTCCGGGGAAATCAGCGAAAGCCGGATCGACGAAAGCGTGCAGAGGATCCTGGCCCTGAAGATTTCCTTCGGGCTGGTCAGCGACGTGGGCAGGTAAACCCCGTTATCCCTTCAGGGAACGCGAAGGAGGCGTGAAACATGGAAACGATTGTGATTATTGATTTCGGCGGACAATATACCCAGCTGATCGCCAGGAGGATCCGTTCTTTTCAGGTGTTCAGCCGGGTGCTGCCCTATACCGCTTCCCTGAAGGACATCATGGATATCCGCCCCGCCGGCATCATCCTGTCCGGGGGCCCCGCGAGCGTTCTTGACAGCGGGGCGCCTTCCTGCGACAGGGCTCTTTTTGAACAGGGGATCCCGGTGCTGGGCATCTGCTACGGAATGCAGCTGATGGCCCATCTTCTGGGCGGCGGGGTCAGGGCCGCGTCAAGGCGGGAATACGGCCTTGTCAGCGTTGAGGCCGAGCGCGGCATTCCGCTGTTCAGGGATTTTGCGGAGCATAACGAATGCTGGATGAGCCATACCTATCAGGTATCCTCGCTTCCCGAAGGGTTCCGTACCGCCGCGTCCAGCGACAACTGCCCCGTCGCGGCCATGGCTGACGAGGGGCGCCGCCTTTACGGGGTCCAGTTCCATCCTGAGGTGAACCACACCCGCAACGGGTCTTTCCTGCTGCGCAGATTCCTTTTTGACGTCTGCGGCTGCGCGGGGGACTGGCGCATGGCGGACTTTGCAAGACACCAGATTGACAAAATCCGCGGCGAGGTGGGGGAGAAGGGTACGGTCCTTCTGGCGCTGTCCGGCGGTGTGGACAGCGCGGTGGCCGCTGCGCTTCTGTCCCGGGCCATCGGCAGGAGGCTGACCTGCGTTTTTGTGGATCACGGGCTTCTGCGCAAGGGTGAATTCGAACAGGTCTCGGAAACATTCCGGCGGGATTTTGACATGAACCTCAGGGCAGTGGACGCTTCGGAGCGCTTCCTGACCGCCCTGAAGGGCGTGACCGATCCGGAGGAAAAACGCAGGATCATCGGGGCCGAATTTCTTGAGGTCTTCAAGGCGGAAGCGAAGAAGCTGGGCAGGCTGGATCATTTTGCCCAGGGGACCATCTATCCCGACGTTATCGAATCCGGCGGCGCCCTGGGCAGCAGCGTGATCAAAAGCCACCACAACGTGGGCGGCCTTCCGAAGGAGCTCGGTTTTACCTCGCTGATCGAGCCTCTTCGCATGCTGTTCAAGGACGAGGTCCGCGCTTTGGGGCTTACCCTCGGCCTGCCCCGCGACATCGTCCTGCGCCAGCCCTTCCCGGGACCGGGTCTGGCCATCCGGATCATCGGCGAGGTGACCCGTGAAAAGGCGGAGATCGTCCGCGAAGCCGATTTTATCCTCCGTGAGGAAATGTCTGCCGCCGGGCTGGACCGGGAGGCGAGCCAGTACTTTACGGTGCTGACCAATATGCGCTCTGTGGGCGTGATGGGGGACGAGAGAACCTACGACTGGGCTGTGGCCATCCGAGCCGTTACCACCGACGATTTTATGACCGCCGACTGGTACCGCTTCCCATATGATTTCCTTGCCCGCATTTCCAGCCGGATCGTTAATGAAGTAAGACATGTCAACCGGGTGCTGCTGGATGTGACCACCAAGCCCCCGGCGAGTATCGAGTGGGAGTGACCGCCTGCAGCCCGGAACCCCAGTAACTGCAAGGCTTCCCGCCACGTCCGAATCTGCTCTGATAACAAAATGATAACATTCGCCAGAGCCGCCATTATTGGAAACGATCCGGTGGCTTCGAGGTGCGGGTGCTGTCGCACTCTGTGAAAACCTGTTTCAAAAGCCCTTCGCTGTGGAGGAAATCTTCCGCAGACGGAGGGCTTTTCTGTGTCTGTATGGTTGTGTCAGTCAATCCTTCGGCTTGGGTTTCCGGCCCCGCTTCCGGGGAGCGGGGCCTTCCGGCGGAATCGCGGCGCGGATACGGGTGTCATCAAATTCCGGGTAGCGGTAGCGCCAGCGGTCGTACTCCTCCTTCGTGATCTCTCCCGCGCGGTATCTGGCGGACTGCTCCTGCCAGGCCCGCAGGCGCTGCTCGAAATCAGCTGCCTGAGTGCCGCCCTCGAAGATCTCTGCCCGGAGGCAGATCAGGCCGTCTGCGTCCAGAATGCGGATCAGCCTCCGGTCCTCCAGCGCGAACAGGGTGTGCATCAGTCCATCCATGCTGTCGATGTCGGGCACCGCAATCGCCCGGGGCGACACGTCCAGCGCTTCCGCCATCTGCGCGGTCAGGTCAGCCTTCGGCGTGCGGTCCTCGGACTCATACTGTGCCATCCGGACGTCTGCACTCGTCGGCGGAAAGCCCAGCAGCATCCCCAGGTACTTCTGTGTCATCCCCCGTAGGGTCCGGAAAAAGCGGATTCTCTCGCCTGTTGCCATGGTTACGTCCTCCCTCTTGAATGGATGATGTCATTATAGCAAAAGTGTTTAAGAATTGCAAGAGAATTTAACAGAAAAATTTAATAATTCGAGGCCGAAAACGGGGTTGACATAATCAGAAATGCTTAGTATAATCAGAATAGAAATTAAGCTCGCATGCTTAAGATAGAAAGGAAGGATGACATGGAAAACCAATTTATGCGAGCGGACGAGGTGGCCAGGGAGCTCGAGGTGTCGAGGTCCTACGCCTACCGGCTGATTCAGCAGCTGAACGCGGAGCTGCAGGCGAAGGGGTACATCACCATCGCCGGACGGGTGAATCGGCAGTACTTCAGGGAGCGCCTGTACGGTACGCCGGCTTCGAGGGAGGTGATACAGAATGCCTGTCTACAAGGATGACAAAAACGGCACCTGGTACGTCATGACCCGGTATGAGGACTGGAAGGGCGAGAAGAAGCAGAAATGCAAGCGCGGCTTCCCGACACGAAAGGAGGCGCAGGAGTGGGAACGCACCTTCCAGCAGCAGAACAGCGGCGACCTGGACATGACCTTCGAGGCTTTCACCGAGGTGTACGAAAAGGACGTCCGGCCCCGGCTGAAGGAGAACACCTGGCTGAGCAAGGAACACATCATCCGGACGAAGCTCCTGCCGTACTTCGGGAAGCGGATCATCAGCGAAATCGGGACCAAGGACGTGATCGCCTGGCAGAATGAACTGCTGGCCCACCGGGACGAGAAGAAGCAGCCCTATTCCCCCACCTACCTGAAATCCATCCATAACCAGCTGGTGGCGATCCTGAACCACGCCGTGAGGCACTACGGCCTGAAGAGCAATCCGGCGTCCAAGGTCGGATACATCGGCAGCAAGGAAAGCGAGGAGATGCAGTTCTGGACGAAGGAGGAGTACCTGAAATTCGCGGAGGCCGTGATGGACAAGCCCATGTCCTACTACGCCTTCGAGATGCTGTACTGGTGCGGCATCCGGGAGGGCGAGCTGCTGGCGCTGACCCCGGCGGACTTCGACTTCAAAAGCAGCACCGTCACCATCAACAAGTCCTACCAGCGGCTGCACGGGACGGACGTGATCACGACGCCGAAAACGAAGAAGAGTGTCCGGACCATCAAAATGCCCGGCTTCCTCTGCGAGGAGATGCAGGATTACATCGGATCCATCTACGGGGTGAAGAAAAAGGACCGGATCTTCCCCGTCACCAAGGACTTCCTCTACCACGAGATGGACCGGGGCTGCAAGGCGTCGGGTGTGAAGCGGATCCGGGTGCACGATATCCGGCACAGCCATGTGAGCCTGCTGATCGACATGGGATTCAGCGCTGTGGCTATCGCAGACCGCGTTGGACACGAGAGCATCGACATCACCTACCGCTACGCCCACCTCTTCCCCTCCAAGCAGGTGGACATGGCGAACCGGCTGGACAGTGAAAGGATGGTTGAAGAGCATGTCAGCTAAGATCACGGACCGCCACAACCGGCACCGCAGCATCACCGTGGGTTTCCGGGTCTCCCCGGAGGAGAACGAGCAGATCAACCGGGCGGTGGCTGTCTCCGGCCTACCGAAGCAGGAATATTGCTACCGGCGCTGCCTGGACCGGGAAATCACCGTCCTGCCCAACCCCAGAGTGTACAAGGCCCTCAAAACCTTGCTGACAGAAGTCCTGGCTGAGCTGAAGCGGCTCAGCCAGGGCGAGCAGCCCAGTGAAGAACTGCTGGAGGACATTGCCCTGATCACAAAGGTCATGGGCGGCATGAAAGGAGAATCAGCATGAACACCAGCACACAGCAAGCAAACGGATGGATCGGCCGGTACGGCCTGATGCGGAAAGCCTACCTGGAAGAACACCAGCCCGAACTGCTCCGGGAACTGACACGCAGCGGCAGGCTCTCGCAGCACCTGGCGGAGGTTGATGCCGCCGCCCGCCGACGGCTGGAAGCCCTGATGCCGGCGCTGGCCAGGAACGCCGGTGCGACCGAGGCGCTCAAAGCCCGGGATCAGCTGGCCTGGGTGCAGCTCATGAACGCCTGCAAGGCACAGGCCGAAGAGATCATCTTCGACGAAATCATCTACACTTGAGAAAGAAGGAATGCCCCATATTGACCCACACGAACCCCAACAACCTCACGCCCACCGTCGTGATCGGCATCGACCACGGCTACGGCAACATCAAGACGGCCAACACCTGCTTCCGGGCAGGTGTGACCGTTTGGGACAAGGAACCGCTGTTCCGCACGGACGCCCTGTTCCTGAACGGCGTCTGGTACAGCATTGGCCAGGAGCACAAGGAATTCACCCCCGACAAGATGATCGACGAGGACTATTACATCCTGACCCTTGCCGCCGTCGCGCGGGAACTGTCTCTGGCACAGCTGACGACAGCGGATGTATATTTGGCCGTAGGCCTGCCCCTGACCTGGGTATCCGAGCAGAAGGCCAGCTTCCGGAGGTACCTGACGAGGGAGAAAGAAATCATCTTCTCCTTCCGCGGCGTCCGCTATGACATCCGGATCGTCGGCTGCGAAGTATTCCCCCAGGGCTTCGCGGCAATCGCGGACAAGCTGCCGGAGTTCAAGGGCAGCACCATGCTCTGCGACATCGGCAACGGGACCATGAACATCATGACCATCGTGGGCGGCAAGCCCAATCCCACGAAGTGCTTCACGGAGAAATACGGTACCCACCAGTGCATGCTGGCGGTCCGGGAGCAGCTCATGCGCCGCTTCGGATCCGCCGTCGATGAGGAAATCATTGAGGAGGTTCTCCGGACCGGCACCGCCGATATCGGAGAAAAGTATCTGGCCGTCATTGAGGAGACGGCCCGGCAGTACGTGGCCGGCATCATGCGCCGGCTGCGGGAGCACGAGTACAACCCGGAGCTCATGAGGCTGTACATCGTGGGCGGGGGCGGCTGCCTGATCCGGCACTTCGGGGAGTACGATCCGAACCGGGTGACGATCAACGACGACATCTGCGCCACGGCCAAGGGCTACGAGTACATGGCGCACATGAAGCTGAAGAAGGCAGCCGCATCGTGAGCGACCGGATCAAGCGCATCAGCCTTCGCCTGAATCTGGACAACCCCGAAGAGGCACGGGCGTGGGAGCACCTCCGGCAGGCGGACAGCAGCCTGCCGGGGTATGGCTCCCGCAACCATGCCATCGTCACCGCCATCAACGACCACTTCTCCCGGACCGGAAGCGAAGACCGCAGCCTGCAGAGGATCGAGGACACCATCCGTCAGACGATCCGGGATGAATTCAGGGAGCACCGCTATGAACCACACGACGAACAGCACGATTCAGCACCACCCACGGGCACCACTTCACCCGAAGCAGCATCCGACGAGAGCCAGGACGACCACTGGGCTGACGTCGAGGCTTTCCTGGACGCCTTCTGACCCTGGCATCACCGGTGATGCCACGTCCCCCATCGGAAGTGATGCCAGCCTGATGCCATGGCATCAACCTTCATGCCACAATTCACCCACACACCTACAAGACCATTCCCGTCGGAGAAACCGTATTTCGGGGGGCGCTCTGGGCAACCGGGGCGCTCCTCTCTCGGGGGTCACGGAAGTGCGCACTTCTATACTGTTTGCAACAGTATCTCCGTGCGCCCTCCGGGGGACCTGCCCGCCGCATCTCAATGCTGCAGGCAGGTACGAACCGTTCCGGTTCGTCCAAGGGCTGCGGCCCTTGCGCCGCAAAGCGGCTATCCCGGGGGTGAGACGGAGCCCGGACGTTTCCCGAATTTGGGAAACGTCAGAACGCAGGCGCTGCAACGATTATGCTCCAAGGCAGGCGCGGAAAACGCGCAGCACAGCGCTCGGAAAACGAAGACATACGCAGCGGGCATAAACCTGCTGACAGAAAGGAGATCACCACCATACCCAAGGAAACCACAGAACAAATCACAACCGCCGAGGAGCAGCTGGCCCAAGAGCGGCACCGGCTGCAGCGGATGGAAAACCGACAGAACTACCTCGGTGACAAAACGCGAAAGCAGCGGGCCCATCGGCTGATCACAAGAGGCGCTGCCGTGGAGAGCGTCTTCCCAGAGGTGAAAGACCTCTCCGAGCCGGAGTTTTACGAGCTGGTCGAGCAGGCGTCTGAGATTCCGGCGGTCATCAGCCTGGTGACCAACGCGGCGGATAAGCATAACCAGGCCGCTATGGAAACGGAAGTGATCTGACATGGCGCAGTATCACTTCCACGTAACCCAGATCAAACGCAGCGCGGGGCAGAGTGCCATCGCCTCCGCTGCCTATCGCGCCGGAGAACGACTGTACAGCGAATACTACGGCGAATGGAGCGACTACACCCGTAAGGGCGGTGTGCTCCATTCGGAGATCCTGCTGCCGGAGAACGCCCCGGCATCCTACGCCGACCGGCAAACACTCTGGAACACCGTAGAGCAAAAGGAGAAGCACAAGAAAGCCCAGTTGGCCTACAGCTTCGACATCGCCCTGCAGAATGAGCTGACCGAGGAAGAGAACATCGCTCTGGCCCGCCGGTTCGTGCAGGAATGCCTGGTCAGCCGGGGCATGATCTGTGACCTGGCTGTCCATCGCCCGGATCCGAAAGAAGGACAGGAACCGAACCCGCACTTCCATGTGATGGCCACCATGCGGCCGCTGAACCCGGACGGCAGCTGGGGCGAGAAGCAGCGCCGGGAGTATGTGCTGGATGAAAACGGCGAACGCATCCCGGACGGAAAGGGCGGTTATGTCTTCAACGCCGTGCACACCACCGACTGGCATACGCCAGAGACACTGGAGGCATGGCGGGAAGCCTGGTGCCGGATGGTGAACAAGGCCTTTGAACGGAAAGGCATCGAAACCCGGATCGACCACCGCTCCTACGCTGAGCAGGGCGTGGAGCAAATCCCCACCGTCCACGAAGGGCCGATGGTACGGGCCATGGAAGAACAGGGCATTCACACCGACAAAGGCGGACTGAACCGGTGGATCCGACAGACCAACCGGATGATCGCTGTCCTGAAAGCCAACATCACGAAACTGCTCAACTGGATCAGGGCCGCGAAAGAAAAGCTGACGGAAAAGCCACCGCAAACCCTGCAGCAGATGCTGGCTGACTATTATCAGGAACGCAGCGCCGGAGCCTGGAGTAAAAAGGCAAAGGTTGGGAATGTTAAGCAGTTCGCCGATGCACTCCTGTACCTGTCCGAGCACGACATCGAAACGCTGGACGATCTGGAAGCCCGGCTGGATCACATCGCCAGCCAGGCCGGCAGCCTGAAGGATCAGATGAGCGCCAGTGCCCAGCGGGTCAGCGATCTGGACGAGATGGTCCGGCTGGGTGAAACGCTCCTGCGCACCAAACCCATCGTTGACGAAATGAACGCCATCCACTGGAAAGGCCGGCGGGAAAAGTTCCAGGCTGCCCATGAGGCGGAGCTGCGGGCCTTCCAGGCCGCGCGTCGGACGCTGAAGGAACGGTACGGGATCTCTGGTGCGAAGGGCATCACTATTCAGGAGTGGAAGAAGGAGAAGGCTCAGCTGACGAGAGGCAGGGAAAAGCTGTACGAACAATATCAGCCTCTCGATGAGGAAATGAGCAGACTGCTGGCCGTGCGGCATTGCGCGGAGATCGTGATGAAGGGTGAACAAGAACGAGCACGCCATGAGCCGCATGAGAAGACATGGTAATCCTTGAATACAACGCCAGTTCGGCATAGACAACATGGGAACCATATTCGCGAAGTGTGCTGAAGCATGCATGATTAAGGTCAAGAAACAAAGTATCCCGGTCTTTGGCCATTGAACAGATGCATGCTCATTGTGGCATTTTCCATTTACATACTCTTTACAAAACATTGATAGAAGGCTTTACAAAACCTCCCTAAACTGAAACGTGGAAAGAAGAGAGGAGGTTGTGGTATGTCATGGGTTTGGAGTTTCAGCCAGAGGATTTGCAAAGAACAGAAAAGATCACAGCATATCTTTCTTTGGCTGAATACAGTTTTCTTCGGCGTCATCGGATTCTTTGTATGGCTGGTTTTGCGAAACCTTAACCTGAACAGCTGGGATTGGGCTGTTGTGTTCGCGGGGTATCCGGCCTTTTTCATCGGAATCTTGGGTGGGATCTTATACCTGTACAATCTATGAGGAGATGAAAACGGTGACGCTGTTTAATGTCCTTTCTCTGATAGGCGGACTGAGTCTTTTCCTGTTCGGCATGAATCTAATGGGGGAAGCACTTGAAAGAAGGGCAGGCGGAAGCCTGAAGAGAATCCTTGGCAAGCTCACATCCGGCCGAATTGCGGGACTGCTGACGGGCCTTGCCGTAACAGCCGTCATACAATCTTCTTCGGCGACCACGGTCATGGTTGTCGGATTTGTCAATTCGGGGCTCATGGATCTGACACAGGCCATCAATGTCATCATGGGTGCCAATGTCGGAACGACTGTCACAGCATGGCTGCTGAGCCTTTCTGGCCTTGAGAGCAGCAATATGTTTGTCCGTCTTTTGAAGCCGTCGTCCTTTACACCGGTGCTCGCGCTGATCGGCGTGATTATGTATATCGCCGGGAAGGGGAAAAAGAAAGACACCGGTACGATCCTGCTTGGATTTGCCACGCTCATGTTTGGCATGGAAACCATGTCCCGCGCGGTGGCCGGGCTGAAGGACGTTCCGGAGTTTGCCAACATTCTGCTCATGTTCTCCCATCCCATTCTGGGAGTTGTCGCCGGTGCTCTGCTGACAGCAATCATACAGTCTTCCTCCGCGTCTGTCGGTATTCTTCAGGCGCTTGCATCCACAGGAACTGTTACGATCGGAACGGCAATTCCGATCATCATGGGGCAGAATATCGGCACGTGTATAACGGCAATCCTGTCATCCATTGGTACAAACAAAAATGCCCGCCGCGCTGCTCTTGTTCACTTGTGTTTCAATGTGATCGGTACTGTGGTGTGGCTCTCGCTTTTCTGCTTGGCTGATGTGATGATCGGATTCCACTTTACGCAGCAGCCGGCAAATCAACTGAGTATTGCTGTCATCCATACTGCCTTCAATATTGCATGTACCCTGTTAATCCTTCCTTTTGCCCGCTGGCTTGAGAATCTGGCCTGCAGAATCATCCGAGATTCGCAGAAAAACGAGACCGATGCTGAACTTGATGAACGTCTGATGTCCACGCCGGCAGTCGCAATTGCCCAATGCAGGAAGTATGCAATGCGAATGTCGGATACAGCTTTTTCCTCGCTGGATACAGCGCTCACGATGATGATCGATTATTCCGGCGAATTGGCGGAACAGGTACGACGGGAGGAAACGGAATGCGACCATATGGAGGATGTTCTGGGAACCTATCTGGTCCGGCTGTCAACCCATCCCATGAATGATGAGGATAGTATTGAGTCGTCCCGCCTGCTGCGTGTCATCTCCGATCTGGAACGGATATCGGACTATGCGGTTGCACTGCTGACCTCCAGTGAGGAACTGGAAGAAAAACAACTGGTCTTCTCCGAAAACGCGCAGGCAGAATTATTTGCCATTCGCGACGCCGTACGGGATATCAGCAGTCAGACAAAAGAGGCTTTCGCAACAGGCAGCACCGAAGCCGCTGCCTGTGTGGAGCCCCTCAGACATGTGATCGTTCAGATGAAGGAACAGATACGGATCCGCCACGTACAGCGGCTGCAGCAGGGCTTGTGCTCCATCCCGGCAGGGTTCGTACTGACAGATATCCTGACGGATTTGGAACGAGCCGCCGGACACTGCTCCAACATCGCCGGCTGTGTACTGGAAATGGGGCAAGCCTCTCTGGATCTGCACAGCTATCTCAGCGGTGTCCGGAAGGAAAGTCCGGCCTACGGAGCGCTTCTTGCCGAATATGAGGCGAGGTATGTACTTCCGTCCCTGCCTCGTAAAGAGAACAATGTACATGCCGCCGGAAGTGTGATAGGATAAGACAGCAGCATGGAGACATGACGGAGAGTTTCCAGTCGCGGCAACAAAAAGGAAAGGAAAATGCTTCATGATGCAGACGGTCTGGTGTCTGGAGGATGAAAGCAGCGTACGGGAACTGGAGTTGTACACGCTCTGTTCAGCTGGTTTTGACGCAGCCGGATTTGAATGCGCAGAGGAGCTGTTCGTGGCACTCAGAGAGAAGCATCCGGATTTGCTTCTGCTGGATATCATGCTTCCTGACGCGGACGGCATCACCGTACTCAAAAGGATCCGCATGAATCCGGACATAACTGGTCTTCCCGTGATTCTGGCGACAGCAAAAGGTACGGAAATGGATAAGGTGACCGGACTGGATAACGGCGCTGACGACTACCTGGTCAAGCCCTTTGGCATGATGGAAATGATTTCGCACATTCGTGCTGTCCTGCGCCGAACAGGGGACAAGCCGAATGAGAATGCGGTTTTGTTCGGCGGGATCCGACTGAGTGTGACCGCACATACGGTATGGATCGATGAAACCCAGCTGGAGCTGAGCATGAAGGAGTTTGAGCTGCTTCGTCTTCTGCTGATCCATCCCGGACGCGTATATACAAGGGAAGAGCTGCTGGCAGCAGTCTGGGACAGCAACTTTACCGGTGAAACCCGAACAGTTGATATGCATATTGCGAATCTCCGCACAAAGCTGGGGAAAAAGGGGCGCATGATCAAAACCGTGCGGGGACTGGGCTATAAAATGGAGCTGCCGGTATGACAAACAGAGCGTTTCGTTCCATGCTGACGGCCGTATTGACCGTGTTGACCGTGACAATGCTCCTGGTTATGACGGTGCTGTACAACTATTTTTCATCCGTACAGCAAACACAGCTGCGCACAGAGGCTTACCTGACCGCCCAAGGCGCTGAGAAGCTTGGCATCTCCTTTTTTGACCGGCTGAATGCCGGTGATAACCGCATCACCTGGATCTCCTCCGGAGGAGATGTCCTGTTTGACAACAGATCCGATCTGGTCGGGATGGAAAACCATCTTGAACGGGAAGAGATTCAGGAAGCGCTTTCTGCTGGATACGGAGAGAGCATCCGATACTCTTCGACCCTTGCGGAACGGCAGCTGTATGCCGCAGTCCGACTTTCGGACGGATCTGTGCTGCGGCTTTCTGTTGCGCAGAATTCAATCCTGTCATTGCTTGGGGGCATGCTGCCGCCGATCGGCATAATTGCTCTGTTTGCCGTGATTCTGTCTTTTTTCCTGGCCAGCCGGCTTGCAAAACGCATAGTCCGGCCGTTGAATACGCTGGATCTGGATCATCCGCTTGAAAATACATGCTATGACGAGCTGACTCCGCTTCTGCAGCGGATCAATGCACAGCAGGAGGAACTGCGAAATCAGGATCAAGCGCTTCAGCGCCAGAAAAACGAACTGGATACCATTATCAATGCCATGCAGGAGGGGATGCTGCTGACAGACGCGGCAGGCGGAATCGTTGCGATCAACCCCAAAGCCTGTGCCCTTCTGCAGGTGTCAGAGAACTGCATCGGTGAAAACTGCCTGACGATCAGTGTAGAACCAGCGTTGCATGCGGTGCTTCACGCCGCCTTCTCCGGTATTTCCGAGATGCAGACGGCATCGATTCAGAGTTGCGTCTGGTCTTTCATGGCATCGCCCATCTATTCAGAGGAAAGGATCATAGGCGCAGCTGTCATGATGATTGATATCACTGAGAAAGAAAAGGCGGAAGAGATACGGAGAGAGTTTACCGCAAATGTATCGCATGAGTTGAAGACGCCGATCCACACCATCTCGGGTTACGCCGAACTGATCGCGGACGGGATTGCAAGACAAGAAGATATCCAGCCTTTTGCACAGAAAATACATGGAGAAGCGCAACGACTGGCCCGGTTAATCAGCGATATCATCAGTCTGTCCCATCTGGACGAAGGTGCTGCCGACATGGTTTGGGAGGATGTCGATCTTTACGCAATCGTCCGGTCTGCTGTCAGCAGTCTGGATCATGAGATGAAGGAGGCCCATGTAAGCATTTCTGTGACCGGAACCCCTGCGGTCATGAAGGGGATTCCACGGCTGCTGGAGTCCATGGTGGTGAATCTTTGCGACAATGCAATTAAGTACAACCATGAGGGCGGAAAAGTGAACGTCAGCTTGAAAGAGCTGGATACGCATCTGATTCTGACTGTGGCCGATACGGGCATTGGTATATCGGAAGAACACATCGAACGCATCTTCGAGAGATTCTACCGCGTGGATAAAAGCCATTCCCGCGCAATCGGGGGCACTGGGCTCGGCCTGTCGATCGTGAAGCACGCAGCCTCCATACACAGTGCAATCATTCATGTGGACAGTACGCCGGGCAAAGGCAGCACGTTTACTGTCGATTTCCCGAAGGAAAGACAAATTGACCCTACACCACCCCGACCAGCCGCGTAAAGCATCAAAAAAGCGTGTTTGGCACGCTGTACGCAGGGCATGACATCCTGGGCGACGTCATCGACGTTGCCATGACTGCCTCTCTCGGCAGCGCGGGGGCCTTCGATGAGCGTATCCGCGACTATGGCATGGTGCAGAAGATATTCATGCAGTTCGGCCCGAACCGCTGGCGGTTCACTTCAAAGGAACGGATTGCCCTGCAGGGATTCACATGCATGGTACGGCCGCGATTCACGGCACTGGTCAATGCCGGTCAGCCATGGCGCATCCAGGAAACCTATCAGGCTATCATTCACGATCTGCGGTGAAATCAGCAGATTAGCATCATGTGTTGAGCGATAACGGAAATGCGTGAAGTGCAAAAGTAACTTCCAGAGTGTAAGGGAGGAAAAGAGAACTGGAAGTTAGTCGTACAGGAGAGAAGAAAAAGCGAGGGAAAAGCCGGA
>CADANQ010000031.1 GCA_902789365.1 uncultured Eubacteriales bacterium | reverse complement strand
CCCTTCCCCGGACTCCGTTCTTCGCCCGGGGGGCTCGCGGGGGGTACGGGTACCCCCCGCGGTATCTGTTCTGTCCGCAGGACTGAACAGATACAAAAACGCATTGCCCGCCGGGCTGCGGTATGGTATAATCGCCTTGCGGACGTTACGGGAAAACACCGTTCCGCAGGGGAGGTCTTATGCGTTCCGTCGTCATCCTGGACCTGGACGGCACCCTGGCGGATACCCTGCCGGATATCCGCGCCGCCCTCAACCGCAGCCTATCCCGCCTTTCCCTTCCCCCCGTCACCGCGGAGGAATGCCGCCTGATGGTCGGGAGAGGCGCCCGTAATCTGACGCGCCTGGCCCTCCGGGGCCGGGAGGAGCTTTGGGACCGGCTGTACGATCTTTACCGCGCCGATTATTCCGCCAATCTCGCCTGCCTCACCCGTCCTTATCCCGGGATTACGGACATGCTGTCGGCCCTCGCGAAAGCGGGGATGCGGCTGTGCGTTATTTCCAACAAGGATCAGGAAGACGTCCGGCGGGTTCTTGCGCACTGTTTTCCCGGTTTTCCCTTCGCTCTGGCCGCGGGAAGGCAGCCGCAAATCCCCCTCAAGCCGGACGCCGCGCCGGGCCTCAGGTGCCTTTCCCTGCTGGACGCCGGTCCCCGGGACGCCGTCGTCGTGGGCGACAGCGACGTGGACGCCGCCTTCGCCCGGGCGCTGGGTTCCCCTTCCGTGGGCTGCGCGTGGGGTTTCCGCGGGGAGGACGAGCTCAGGCGCAGCAATTGTACAAGGCTCGCCTTTACCCCCGCCGAGGCGGCATGTCATATTCTTTCGCTGGCTCGCGAACAGGGCCCTGATTATCACGGGAGGTCTGAACCATGAGCAGAAGCAAGCGCACCGCCGTCGTCTGTCCGCAGTGCGGCGCCTCTCTGGCACCCGGCGCCGCGGTATGCCAGTACTGCGGCTCCCAGATCAGCGATGAGCCCGCCGCGGAAGGAGCGGCCCGCGGATACGCCGGGGAAACGAAATTCTGCAAATTCTGCGGAAGCCGCATCCCGAAGGACGCCGTCGTCTGCACCAAATGCGGCCGACAGGTGGAAAAGCTGGAGCAGTCCGCATCCGAAAGGCCGATCATCATCAACAACGTGAACAACGCTCCCCTGGCTGGCAACCGGTCCTTCGTCCCGACGAAAAAGCCCCTGAACAAATGGACCGCGTTTTTCCTGTGCCTGTTCCTGGGCTATCTCGGCGTCCACAAATTCTACGAGGGCAAAACCGGCCTGGGCGTGCTTTACATATGCACCTGCGGGCTTCTGTATATCGGCGTTCTGGTGGATCTCATCGTGCTGCTCACAAAGCCCAACCCCTATTACATCTGATCCCGCGTATACGCGCGGCGCGCCCGTCCCCGCCGGGGATGGGCGCGCCGTTTATTCCGGGCCTTTTTTCGGGCCCTTATTTTTCGTTCAGGAAGCGCTGCGCCTCCGTACACATGATCAGGAACGCGCCCACCGCGTGCAGATCGTTCACCGAGCAGGGCCTGGCGATATAGAACGCGTAGTCCCCCACGCCGGTCCCGATGCAGACGTTTCCGATCATCAGGTCCTCCCCCTCGAATTTAAGGGAGTTAATGACGCCTTCATAACCCCTCATCGCCTGCTTTTCGTAATTCCCGGGCAGGATTCCTTTGCGCATGGCCTTGAAAAGCCCGGCGGTATACAGGCAGGAGCAGGAATTTTCGGGCCAGTTGTCCCCGCGGCCGCCCTTGTCCACCACCTGGTACCACCTGCCGTCCCCGCCCTGGAAGGCGCACAGGGCTTTAAGCAGGTCGGCGCACATCTCTTCGATCTCCCCGCGCCCCTCAAAGCCTTCGGGGATAAAGTCCAGATCGTTCAGCAGCGCCACCGGCACCCAGCCCATGGCCCTGCCCCAGAATTCGGGGGCGCGGCCGGTGACCGGGTCCGCCCAGGGGGATTTTTTCGTCCCGTCCCAGGCGTGGTACATGAGGCCGGTCTTTTCGTCCCGGCATTTTTCGCGCATCAGCAGGGCCTCACGGATCACGTCCGCCGTCATGTCGGGCCGGGAAAAGCGCCGGGCGTATTCCGCGGCGAAGGGGCCCGCCATGTACAGGCCGTCCAGCCACATCTGGTCCTCGGCATGAGGCTTGTGCCACCAGCCGCCCTCCGCCGTGCGGGGGATGTCCTCATACTGCCGGTATACCGAGGCGATGCAGTCCCTGTAATGGGGATCCCCCGTCTCGTCCAGCGCCGGGAAAAGCAGGATGCCCGGCATAATGTCGTCCAGTTCGCCCCTGGAATAGTTGATGATGGCCCCTTTTTCGTCAAAGACCGAATCCAGCCAGGCCTTCATATAATCGAAGTACTTTTTCTCCCCGCACAGCTTCCAGGTCTCCGTCATGCCGGAGAGGAATACCCCCTGATGGTAATGGAAATGACCCTTGGGGGGAAGGGAAGGCGCGTCGAATTTGCGCATCATTGTGTCGCAGGCGGCTTTTGCCCACCAGAGCGGCGTACGGTTTTCCATAATTCCGTCCTTTCCGGATGGCTCGCATCCCTTCAGATCATCGTTTTGTTTCGGCGGGGACCGGGGTGATTTCGTCCCTCAGCCCCCGTGCCAGTTCCTCGTCGTTCAGCTGCCGGGTGATGTGGCTCTGCAGGGTGATTCTCGTTTCCGCGGCGGGGATCAGGTACGTCCTTTCCCACAGGTACTGGGTGGGGCCGTCTCCGCGGATGCGGAAGAAGGAGCGCATCCCCTCCATCAGCTGCGCCGTCAGGGCCACGTTGGTAAAGCAGTCGTTGCGGTAAAAATGCGCGAACATGCCGTGCTCCGCCTTTTCCATGGCCGAAAGTGCCTCCCGCTGGGCGCGCAGCGCCTTGTCCGTCCAAAGGAAGGCCTGCAGGTCGTCCCCGTCCAGATAATGCATGCAGGCCTGGGAAAAGGCATACAACCCCTCGCATCCCGTCCGGTGCAGGATCACCGCGGTCAGCAGGCTGTCGCTCAGGGCGGCGCGTCCGGGCCCTTCCAAGCGTTCCGCCTCCTCGCGGCACTTTTTTTCAAGAGCCCCGAAGGACCCGATGCCCGGGCGAGCAATGGCCGCCATGCGCGCCGCCTGGGCGCGGAAGTCCTTCTCCGGGGCGACCCACAGAAGCCGCTCAACGTATTTGTCCCCCCGGCACAGGGCATGGCACATCTCCCGCACAGGGAAATGATAGAACTGGTCCCCGGCCCGGTCGTCCTCGTGAGGGCCATAGGACACCGATGCCTCTCCGTATTCCAGAAGGAGCCTTCCCGCGGAGGCGTCGCCGAAGTATTCCCGGGCGTGCCTTTCCGCCTCGGCGGCGGGATCGGCCTTCCCGGAGCGCCAGAGAGAGGCGATCAGGTCAAGGACGAACAGGTGCGGGCGGATGGAGCCGCTGTTGATGATCCACATGACGCCGGCCCCTTTTTCAAGCACGGTTTCAAGTTCCCTGACCGTCATGTCAAGGGGCACCTGGAGCATGGTGATGTGGTTGGCCGCCTGCAGGTCATAGAACCCGGCGTGGAAATAGATGCCCTTCCTGCCCGCCTCCCCGTCCCCGGGCATGGCGTCGGTCCGCCCCGGGTCCAGGCCCTGGCGCCGTGAAAGCATTTTCCCGAAGCCGTTGTCGCTGTAGATGCGGATCACCTCGTCGGGGATGTCCAGGTATCCTCCGCGGCAGAGACCCATAATCTCGCCGTACAGGTACACACAGAAAACCGCGTCCTTCTGCTTTTCGCGGACCAGGGCCATCTGTCTTGCGATGACGGCGGAAACAAACGCGCCCCTGTCCCTGTCGGTCTTCACGGACGGATCGTCGTCCCAGAAGGCGTGGTCCCCCTGGCCGCGGAAGCCCACCGTCCAGATTACCTTCCGCCCGGCGTTCTTCCGGATGCCCTCCCGCCACAGCGCTTCGAACTTGTCGGGATATTTGCCGTATGAGGCTTCCAGGCTCGGATATCTCCTCCCGAACATCGGCGCGCCGAGCATCTCGGAATGGTGCTGCGTCAGCGTAAGACCCATTTCCGAAGCCGTCCTGTCAATCAGCTCCCCGTCGTACTGGCGGTCCGTCCCGGCGATCACCAGGTTGCCCCCCAGGCGCAGGAGGGCTTCGAAAGCCCGCTTCCACACCCCGGCGCGCTGCGCGGGGGTGGAGGACCATCCGTCCAACAGCACCTCGTCGTTAATGAACCAGCCCCGCCACCGGGTGGCGAAAGGCGCGGAAAAATACGTTCCCTCGGGCACAGATGCCTTTTCACGGCGGGGCGGCTTTTTCCCGTACCACCAGTTAAGGGGCAGCACGCCGAGGTATTTTTCGCCGAGGAAATACAGGGCGTACGCGCCGCCGAGAGGCCCGCCGCAGTAAACCGTGATTTCCTCCGGGGAAACGCAGACGCGCCATTCCTCCTCTCCCAGGGCGTCGTCCTTCACCGTCAGGATGCGGTTTTTTTCTCCGGTCGCCGAAAGCGCCTCGGCCATGTCCCTTTCCAGGGCCTCGGCGGCGTACATAACGGGCTTCGGGCCGTACTCCGCCTCCACGGCGGTGGAAAGCGTCCAATCAAAAAACATAGGCTTACCCTTTCATCCCTCCCGCCGGGAAGGCAGATTCGTCCGTTTCAAGGCAAAGGGAAATGTCCGCCCGCAGGGTCTCCCCGTCCTCAAGCGCCGCGCAGAAGCGCCTCGTGCGCCCCTCCGGGCCGGACATGGCGAAGGATGCCTTTCTTTCGTTCCCGCTCAGGTCCGCGATCACAAACAGCCCGTCCAGGACGAGCCCGTCCAGGCGCAGCCTGTCGCCGTCAATGCGGACCTCCGCCTCCCCGCCGCTTTCAAATTCAAAAACCAGACGAATCCTGCCGCCGGTGCGGTTGCTTACGGTCCCGCCGATCCTTCCCTTTTCGGCCGTAAAATCAAAGAACACCGTGCGCATGTGCCTTTGCAGGCCGTCCCGGTCCTCCCGCAGAAGGCGAAGGGACGATACCCGGCCCCCCTTCGCGCGCCAGAAGACGTTTAATGCGCACAACTGATGGCTGGTGTTTTCGCTCCCCCTGAGGCAGCCGTACATCAGCGTGTCGGAAATGTACGCCGTGGCGGTGCACAGGCTGCGGTCCCGTCCCGGTTCGCCCCTTTCGCACAGCTCGCGGAAGGTCCTTTCCGCCAGGCGTTCCCCTCTGGGGCGGGCGTCGAGCCGGTCCCTGACGTCCTCCCTCAGCATCCTGTCCCCGAGGCACAGGACGCCTGCGCTTTCGGTCTCGGCGGACATGGGCGGCAGCTCCCCTTCGGGGACCAGGAAGGGATCCAGGTACATCAGCATCGGGATGGCCGTGTGCACCCGCAGGTCCATTTCATAGCACCGGGTATAGGGACCGCAGATGTTTTTAAGGGCCGGGTTATAGAATTCGGCCAGGTCACTCCACATGCCCGCGTCCAGGGCTTCCCCAAGCAAACGAACCTCGGGCCCCCCGAAAGCCTTCATAAAGGGCGTATAGGTGAGCACCACCCCGTTGTAGGTGGGCGAATTGAATTCCGCCGCTCCGCTGCCGAGGTATTCCGACAGGAAAGCCGCGGCGCTTTCCTCCGCGTAGGCCGCGAGCGTCCCGTCCCTCCAGCGGGAGGCGAACATGCTCGCCGTCAGAATATGGACGCAGCGTACGTTGGTATTGAGCGGAGTGACGCCGCTCTTTGCCCTTTTCACCGCCGCGGCAATGCCCTCCGCCGCAGCCCGGTCCATTCCTTCCGCGACCCGCGGCGGCAGGCGGTCCTCAAAAAACCTGAGGATCAGGGCATAGGCGCACAGGATGAATTCCCGCCAGTTGGGGTCATAGGTATCCCATACCGCCGGCCACACCCGGCGCAGGGACGTCCGGAGGGTCGCCATGATTCCCGCCGCTTCTCTGTCGCCCATGCCGCCCGCAGCCAGGTCCTCCCGGAAGCGGGTGAACAGCCTTTCGGTAAAGACGTCCAGGGCATACTCGCCCTCCCGCCCGAGGCGCTCCAGGCACTCCGGCGCCATGGGCGGAACGCCGTGTTCCGAAAAGGACGGAAACGTGCCGTGCCACGGCTGCCCCGGGCACAGGTACTGCAGGGAGTTCACCCTGGATATGATGCCCGCGGCCCGCTCCGCGTCCCCCGGCGCGTCCCTCTCAAGAAGCGCAAGGGCGTAATACACGCTTTCCCTGGTGCCGTGGAAGCCTTTCTCCCCCTCACGGGAATAAAGAAGCTTCTCCCTTTCGTCCCAGCGGGCGTCAAAATCCCGCAGGCAAAAAGCCAGAAGCGCCTTTTTCCTTGGGTCCATCGTGTCCGCGCAGCCCATGGGTCCGCCTCTTTTCCGTTTTTTCTTCGGCTCAATTATACCACATTTTTGCTTTCTGGCAATCACTTGGTAACTTTTGATCAAATATTGACAACATTCAAGGTCTTTGTTATCATAAAGGCAATAAAAACTGACCATCGGGACGCATCCCCCGTTCACTGTGAATACGCCCCCGCATCTCTCCTCCGCCGCATTCCTCCTGCCCAGAACAAACGATTTATCCAAGGAGGCATTATGAAAACCACCCGTCTGGAAGACATGGAGCGTTATATCCGCGAGCGGGGCACCGTCTCCATGAACGAATTAAGCGGGCGCTTCGATATTTCCGTCACCACCCTGCGCCGTGATCTGGCCGTCCTGCGCTCAAAAGGCGCCATCGAAAAAGTCTACGGCGGCGTCACCGCCATGCCCGGGGAGCAGGAGCCTTATTTCCGTTCGTTCTCCGACCGCTGTCATGTGGACGAGGACAAAAAACGCCGCATCGCCCGCGCTGCGGCGGCGCTCGTCCGCAGAGGGGACGCGGTGTTCCTGGATTCCGGCACCACCACCCTGCACATGGCGGAACCCCTTTCCCATATCCGGGATGTGACCGTGGTCACCTACAGCCTGGCCGCCGTGCAGGCCCTGGTGCCCTATCCCGGCGTCAACGTAATCGTGCTGCCGGGCCTGTTCCAGCGAAAGACCGATTCGGTCACCGGCATCGAAGCCGTCGCCCAGTTAAAGAAATTCAATATTCAGAAGGTCTTCATGGCCGCCACCGGGGCGGTCGGCAGCGGCGTGACCAATTCCTTCTCCCCGGAATACGAGGTGAAATGCGCCGCCATGGAAACCGACAGCGAAAAAATCCTTCTGGTCACCTGCGCCAAGTTCGGGGCCGGCGGACTGATGAAATACGCCGAATTTTCGGATTTCGATTATATCGTCACCGATGCCGAACCCCCCGCTCCCTACGCCGAAACCATCAAAAAAAGCGGCGCCCGGCTTGTGATTGCCCCGGCCGACTGAAAAAGATCAAGGAGGTCCCCATGGCGCTTTCAGGGCTGAAAACGCTTCTTGAGGAGGCCCGGCGGCAGAACCGCGCCGTCGGCGCCTTCAACGTCGCCTCCGCCGAGATGATTCTCGGCTGCGTCGAAGCGGCCGAAGAAACCTCCGCCCCCATCATCCTCCAGGCCGCGGAGGCGCGCCTCTCCGCCGTCCCCCTGGAAGTCCTCGGGCCGGCCATGCTCGGCGCCGCAAGGGCGGCCCGCGTCCCGGTGGCCGTGCAATTGGACCACGGAAAGACCGAAAAAGTCATCCGCATGGCCCTGGACATGGGGTTCACCTCCGTTATGTTCGACGGAAGCGATCTGCCCATGGAAGAGAACATCGCCATGACCCGCTATTTTGCGGATATGGCCCACGCCCGCGGCGCCTGCGCCGAGGGCGAGATCGGCTCCCTGGGCGCCGGGGAGGGGGGAGAAAAAGGCGCTCCCGCCTGCACGGACCCGGAAGAGGCGGCCCTTTTCGCCGCGCGGACCGGGGTGGACGCCCTGGCCGTTGCCATCGGGAACGCCCACGGCATTTACGCCGGCGCCCCCGATTTCCGTTTCGATATCCTCGCGGGCATTACCGCCCGCTGCGGCGTTCCCCTGGTCCTCCACGGCGGCACCGGGGCGGGAGAGGAGCGTTTCCGCCGCTGCATCCGCGGAGGCATCCGCAAAATCAATATCGCCACGGCCGTTTTTATGGCCGACGCCAAAGCCCGCGCCGCAGTCGGCGGGGCGGATTACTTTGCCATGTCCCGGGCCGCCCGGGAGGCGGTCCGCAGGACCGCGGAGGATCATATCCGCGTTTTCGGGATCGGAAAGGAGTGCTGAATCTTGCTGTTTTCACCGGAAAGCAAAGCCCTGGACATCATTCCCGTGGGTCGGATCGCCGTGGACTTCAATCCCACCGACATGAACCGCCCGCTGTCCCAAAGCGAAAATTTCAACAAATACCTGGGCGGCAGCCCGGCCAACATCGCGGTGGGCATGGCCCGCTTCGGACGCCGCGTCGGGTTCCTCGCCCGGGTATCGGACGACGCCCTGGGAACCTTCGTGACCGATTATTTCGTCCGGGAGGGAATCGACGTAAGCCACGTCCGCCGCTGCGTCAACGGGGAAAAGCTGGGCCTGACCTTCACCGAGATCCTGTCCCCCACCCAATCCTCCATCCTGATGTACCGGGAAGGCGCCGCCGACCTGAGCCTGAGCCCGGAGGACGTGGACGAAGAGTACGTCGCCTCCTCCCGCAGCCTGCTGATCTCCGGCACCTCTCTCAGCGCCTCCCCCAGCCGCGAGGCCGCGCTGAAGGCCCTGGCCCTGGCAAAGAAAAACGGCGTCACCGTGATCTTTGACGCGGATTACCGGCCCTACACCTGGAAAAGCCCCGACGAGATCTCCGTCTACACCTCCCTGGCAGCCGAAAAGAGCGACATCGTCCTCGGATCCCGGGAGGAATTCGACCTGATGGAGCGTCTTCTGGGCCTGGACGGCAGCGACGAGGCCTCCGCCGCCCACTGGCTGTCGCTCTCCCCCCGCCTGATTGTCATCAAGCACGGCAAACAGGGCTCCGACGCCTGGACCGCCTCGGAAAAATGGCGGGTGAAGCCCTTCCCGGTGGCGGCCATGAAGGGCTTCGGCGGCGGGGACGGCTACGCCAGCGCCCTCCTCAGCAGCCTGATGGCGGGAAAAAGCCTGCCCGAAGCGCTGGAAAGGGGCAGCGCCTCCGCCGCCATGCTGGTCGCAAGCCACGCCTGCTCCCGGGACATGCCCGCCGAAGAGGCGCTGGAACAATTCATCCGGGAGGAAAAAGCGCGGTACGGGGAAATGGTCTTTCCCCTCTGATCCCCCTCTTCACCGCGTTCCCGGCGAAATCCGGGGAAACGGTTGCCTTCACTCAGCCCGTGAACAGGAGGTCGCTTAACCATGAAAACGATGAAACCCTTTATCAACGGCCGGCGGATCGATTCCGTATCCGGCAGGTTCGGCTCCGTCTTCGATCCCTCCACCGGCGAGCAGATCGCCCGGGTGTCCCTGTGCGCCAAAGAGGAAGTGGAGCAGGCCATTGCCGCGGCAAAGGACGCGTTCCCGGCCTGGAGCGCTGTTCCGGCGCGCAAGCGTGCCCAGATGATGCTCAGGCTGCGGCAATTGATCGAGCGGGACATGGACGAGCTGGTCCTGATGTGCGCCACCGAAAACGGCAAGAACCTTGCCGAAGCCGCCGGGGACGTGGGCAAGGCCCTGGAAATGACCGAGCTGGCCGCCACCGCCCCGGTGCAGCTGATGGGCGACAGCCTGATGAACACCTCCTCGGGCTATGACACCGTCACCTACCGGGAGCCCCTGGGCGTGTTCGCCGGCATCGCGCCATGGAACTTTCCCGCGATGATCCCGGTGGGCTGGATGGCGCCCCTTTGCATCGTCTGCGGCAACACCTTTGTTCTGAAGCCCGCGTCCTCCACCCCCATGACCTCCCTGAAGTTCGCGGATCTTTATAAGGAGGCCGGCTTCCCGGACGGCGTGTTCAACGTGGTCCCCTGCTCCCGCGCCGAGGCCGAGCTCCTCCTGACCCACCCGGACGTGAAGGGGATCACCTTCGTCGGCTCCACCGGGGTGGGGAAGCATGTTTACGAAACCGCCGCGGCCCACGGCAAGCGGGTGCAGTGCCTGTGCGAGGCGAAGAACCACGCCCTGGTCCTCAGGGACGCCCCCCTCACCCGCACCGCCGCCGGCATCATGAACAGCGCCTTCGGCTGCGCCGGCGAAAGGTGCATGGCGCTGCCCGTCGTCGTGGCGGAGGAGGAGATCGCGGACGCCCTGGTCAGGGAGATCGTCCGGCTGTGCGGGCTTCAGAAGATCGGCCCGGCCTGGGACAAGGCCACCAACCTCGGTCCCGTGGGCTCCGCCTCCCACATGAAGTTCATCAAAGACTGGATCGACACCGGCGTCCGGGAGGGAGCGGAGCTGGTCCTGGACGGGCGGGACTGCCGCGTGGAGGGCTATGAGGGCGGATATTACGTGGGGCATACAATCTTCGATCACGTCACGGACGATATGACCATCGGGCAGAGGGAGGTCTTCGGCCCCGTCCTGTGCGTCAAGCGGGTCCGGGATTTCGAGGAGGGGCTCGCCAAAATGAACGCCAATCCCTTCGCCAACGGCAGCGTTATCTTTACCCGGAACGGCTATTACGCCCGCGAATTCGCCCGCCGCACCGACGGCGGCATGGTAGGCGTCAACGTGGGCATTCCGGTGCCCATCGGCGTGTTTTCGTTCACCGGGCACAAGCAGTCCTTCTTCGGCGACCTGCACTGCCACGGCAAGGACGCCTTCCGCTTTTATACCGAGACCAAGACCGTCACCACCCGCTGGTTCGACGAGGAAGAGATGAAGAAGGAATACGTCGATTCCTGGGACGGCTCCCTGTAACCGCCGCCGGGGTTTTATCGCGCCGCCTGTCCGAATATATTTTAAGGAGGAAACCTGGCTATGGACAAGATCAGGATCGGCATCGTGGGCGCCGGCCGCATCGGCAATGTCCACGCGGAATCCATCACCCATCACATACCCGAGGCCGAGATCACGGCGGTATCCGACGTGATCGGTGAAAACGCCCGCCGCCTGGCGGAGCGCTTCGGCATAAAGAAAACCTCCTCCGACTGGCACGACGTCGTCACGGACCCGGAGGTGGACGCGGTGCTGGTCTGTTCCTCCACCCCGACCCACGCCGAGATCACCGTCGCCGCCCTGAAGGCGGGCAAGCACGTGTTCTGCGAAAAGCCGGTGCACACCTCCGTCGAAAAGATCATGGAAGTGGCAAAGACCGCCGAAGAGACCGGCAAAAAGCTGCAGATCGGCTTCAACCGCCGCTTTGACCACAACCACCGCAAGGTGCAGGCCCTGGCCCGGAGCGGCGCCCTCGGGAACATCGAAATCATCAAGATCACCTCCCGCGATCCGGAGCCGCCCTCCCCCGAATACGCGGCCTCCTCCGGCGGACTTTACATCGATATGATGATCCACGATTTCGACATGGCCATGTTCCTGGCCGGGAGCGACGTGACCGAGGTATACGCCGCGGGGACCAGTCTTGTGGACAAGCGCATCGGCGAGGCCGGCGACGTGGACACCGCCATCGTCACCCTGACCTTCGCAAACGGCGCCCTGGGCGTCATCGACAACAGCCGCCGCGCCGCCTACGGCTATGACCAGCGGGTGGAGGTGTTCGGAAGCCTGGGCATGGCCGCCGACGAAAACGACGGGGATTCCACCGTGCGCGTTTCCACCGCCGCCGGCGTCACCGGCGACAAGCCGAAGTTCTTCTTTCTTGAACGGTATATGCAGTCCTTCACCGATGAACTGCGCCAGTTCATCCGGGCCATCCGGGAGGACACGGAGGTGCCGGTGGGCATCCGCGCCGGACTCATGAGCGTGGTGCTGGCCAAAGCGGCCAAAAAATCCCTGGACGAACACCGGCCCGTGAAGATCAGCGAAATCTGCGGGGGGTAAAGGCATGAACGAGAACATCGTCAAGGCACGGGGAGCGCATCCCTTCGGCCTCATATGGCTGGCCCGCAGGGACGGCCCCCACGCCGACATGCTGATGGATTTCGGCGTGTACCGCATGAAAAAAGGCGACGTATGGGAAGAAAACGCGCCTCTTGAAAAAGCCGCACTGCTGGTGTACGGCGAAGTACGGTTTGAATGGGACGGAAAAACGCATACGGAATACCGGAAAAACTGCTTCGACGTTTCTCCCACCGCCCTGCACGCGGACAGGTCCCATCCCGTGAAGGTCACCTGCCTGTCGGATGAAGCGGAGATCAATATTCTGCGCACGGACAATCCGAAAGACTTCGGCGCGAAGCTGTACCTGCCCAAGGACACGCCGGACGAGTACCGCGGTGCGGGGCTCATGCGCGAGGCCTCCACCCGCATCGTCCGCACCGTCTTCGATTACGCCAACGCGCCGGAGGCCAACCTGGTCCTGGGTGAGGTGATCGGCTTCCCCGGCAAGTGGAGCAGCTATCCTCCCCACCACCATCCCCAGCCCGAGATTTATTACTACAAGACCAACCCCGAAAACGGCTTCGGCTACGGCGAGCTGGGCGACGAGGTGGTGAAGGTGCAGAACAACGACACCGTGTTCATTGCCCCCGGCCTCACCCATCCCCACTGCACCGCCCCCGGCTACGCCCTGTGGTACCTGTGGGCCATCCGGCACCTGGAGGGGCAGCCCTATAAGCAGCCGGAATACCCCGTGTTCCTGAAGGAGCACCTGTGGGTGACGGAAAAAGACAGCGTTTACTTCGGCGATAAAAAATGACTCTCGACCGATTCACCGCGATTGGAGGGAATGCCCATGGATACCGTTCGCCTGACCATGGCGCAGGCGCTGGTCCGTTTCCTGGACCTGCAGTATGTGGAAATCGACGGCAGGGAATACAAGTTTGTGAACAGCGTCTTCGGGGTCTTCGGCCACGGATGCGTGGTGGGCGTCGGTCAGGCCCTGGAGCAGGGCGGCCACGGCATACGCTTCCTGCAGGGCAAGAACGAGCAGAACATGGCCCTGGCCGCGACGGCCTTCGCCAAGCAGAAGAACCGCCTGGAGATCATTCCCTGCGTATCCTCCATCGGGCCCGGGGCCATGAACATGGTCACCGCCGCCGGCTGCGCCAGCGCCAACCGCATCCCCCTGCTGCTCCTGCCCGGGGACACCTTCGCCTGCCGCCAGCCGGACCCGGTGCTGCAGCAGGCCGAATTCTTCCAGTCCTATTCCCAGACCGTCACCGACGCCTTCCGTGGCGTATGCCGGTATTTTGACCGCGTCGAGCGGCCCGAGCAATTGATGACCGCCGCCATTCACGCCATGCGGGTCCTGACCGACCCGGCGGATACCGGCGCGGTGTGCCTGGCCATGCCCCAGGACGTGGAGGGCGAGGCATACGATTACCCCGTGTCCTTCCTGCGCCGCCGGGTATGGCACCTGGACCGCCGGGTGCCCACCGCGGCGCAGGCAGAACGCGCCGCGGACATCATCCGCAGCGCGAAAAAGCCCCTGGTCATCTGCGGCGGCGGGGTACGCTATTCCCTTGCCGGGGACGAGATGAGCGCCTTCCTCACCCAGACCGGCATCCCCATGGCCGAGACCCAGGCCGGCAAGGGCACCGTGCCCTGGTCCCATCCCCTGAACCTCGGGGGCATCGGCGTCACCGGCGGGCAGGCCGCCAACGTCATCGCCCGGGACGCCGACGCCGTCATTGCCGTGGGTACGCGGCTGTCGGATTTCACCACCTCCTCCAAGTGGCTTTTCCCTGAGGACGCGAAGGTGGTGTCCCTCAACATCTGTCCCTTCGACGCGGTCAAGATGGACGCCGAGCCCATCGTATGTGACGCGCGGGAGGGACTGAAAGTCCTCACGGAAGCCCTGAAGGATTACCGGTATCCCGACGGCGGCCGTATCCCTGAGGAAAAAGCCAGATGGGATGAAATCGTCCGGCGGTGGTACGCCGCGGAGGACCCCCGCGGGCTCACACAGACAAAGGCCCTGGGCATCATCAACCGCTTTATGAAGGATACCGACATCGCCGTGGGCAGCGCCGGCAGCCTCCCCGGGGACATGCAGCGGCTCTTCATCCCCGGCGTCCGGGACACCTATCACATGGAATACGGCTTTTCCAACATGGGATATGAAACCAACGGCGCCCTGGGCGTCAAGCTGGCCGCCCCGGACCGGGAGGTCTACGCCTTCTTCGGGGACGGAACCTACCTGATGGCCCACAGCGAACTGGTCACCTGCCTGCAGGAGGGCCTCCGGGTGCATTTCTGCCTGTTTGACAATTCCGGCTGGGGCTGCATCGAAAACCTGCAGAACAGCCAGGGCGGCGATACCTTCGGCACCGTTTTCCGCTTCCGCGACCCGAAGACCGGCCGGCTGGACGGGGACATCATTCCCATCGACTACGCCATGAGCGCCGCGGGCTACGGACTGAAGACCTATTCCGTCCGCACCGCGGAGGAGCTTTCCGCGGCCCTTGAGGACGCCCTCACCCAGGACCGGCCCGTCCTTTACGACATCAAGGTGGTCCCCGGCTCCATGACCCCCGGCTACGAAAGCTGGTGGCGCGTGGGCGTCGCCGAGGTCTCCGCCGATCCGCGCGTCCGCAAAGCCCACGCCGACATGCTTGAGCACCTCAAATCCGTCCGTCTCTTCTGACTTTTTTGCGCCTTTTCTTTTTGCGCCGCCGCGGCGGATTTTTCCCCCGGCCCGCCCCCCGCGACCAATCCAAAACTCCACTCTTCACTCTTCACTCTTCACTCTCAACTCTCACCTCTTCACTCTCAACTCCTCGCGCTTTGCGCTTTGCGCGGGAAAGGAAAACGATATGCTTGATCCCAGCAAGGTCCGCCTGGCCATCGCGCCCATCGGCTGGACCAACGACGACCTTCCCGACCTGGGAAAGGAGAACACCTTCGAACAGTGCATAAGCGAAATGGCCCTGGCCGGGTTCAGGGGCAGCGAAATCGGCAACAAATACCCCATGGACACCCGGGTCCTGCGCCATAAGCTGGAGGTGCGCGGGCTTCAGATCTGCAACGCCTGGTTCTCGACCATGTTCACCTCCCTGCCCTGGGAGGAGACCGAGAAGGCCTTCATCGCCCACCGGGACCGCCTGTACGCCCTGGGGGCCAGGATGATCGGCGCCTCCGAGCAGGGGGATTCGATCCAGGGAAAGAACGTCAATATCTTCGGCCCGGACAAGCCGGTTTACACCGAAGAGGAATGGAAAAAGGTGACGGAGGGCTTCAACCGCCTGGGAAGGCTGGCCGCCGAAAAGGGCATGAAGCTCACCTGCCACCACCACATGGGCACCGGCGTCCAGACCGCGGAGGAGATCGACCGCTTTCTTGCCGAAACGGACCCGGAGTACGTGGGACTGCTCTTTGATTCCGGCCACCTGACCTTCGCCGGCATCGACCCCGTCGCCGTGCTCGCAAAGCACATCCGCCGTGTGGGCCACGTGCACCTGAAGGATGTCCGCCTCAGGGTCCGGGATCAGGCCATGGCCGAGGGATGGAGCTTCCTCGAGGCCGTCCGGATGGGCGTGTTCACCGTTCCCGGCGACGGGGATGTGGATTTCGGCCCAATCTTCGATATTCTGGACGAAAACGGCTATTCCGGCTGGGTCGTCGTCGAGGCTGAGCAGGACCCGGCCAAGGCCAATCCCTTCGAATACGCCCTCAAGGCCAGGAAATACATTGCCGAAAAGACCGGGCTGTGATTCCCGGCCCGGGGAGGGCTTCCCGCCGCCGCGGGAAGGAGCTCTCCCGAAAGATCCCCGCGGAGGACAGCATGCGTGACTTCGGAAGACAGTTCAGCCAGCGCGTAAAAGCCTATATGGACGCGCTGAAGGAGGATATCCTTTGGCCCGGGATCCCCGTCGCCTTCGAGGGCTTTGTTTCAGATGAGCCCATCCCCATGGACGAGGCGGAAAACGGCCCTTTCCGCCCGATGCCCCCGGGCACGCCCTGGGGCGGAAAATGGCAGTACGGCTATTTCAGGGCGGAACTTGCGCCGCCAGACGACTGGGAGGGGCTCCCCCTGGCCTTAACCGGCGGCATGGGCGGGGAACAGCTGTATTATGTGAACGGCGCCGCCGCGGGCGCCGTCGACCGGGGGCATCCCTTCCTTTACCTCACCTTCAGCCATGTCCGTGGGCAAAAATACCTCATTCTCTGCGAAAGCTACGCCGGCCACGGGCCGCGGCTGGAGAGCCTGGGGCCCTGCCCGCCGGAAAAGACCGCCGTTCCGGAGCCCCCGCCCTTCCAGTGCGTCATGGAGGAAGGCAGTCTGCGCCGCGTATGCGAGGACGCCCGGCAGTTGTATCTGGACATGTTCGTCCTTTCGGACCTTCTCCCGACCCTGAAGGAAAACTCCCTGCGCGCCCTCAGGATCATGGCCGCCCTGGACGAGGTGACCCGCGTCGCCGACCCGGAGCTGCCCCGGGAGGAGCGCCCCGCCGCTTACCGGGCGGGCCGGGAGGTTCTGAAAAAGTGCCTTTCCTGCCGCAACGGCTCCACCGCGCCGGAAATGTACCTCATCGGCCAGTCCCATATCGACCTGGCGTGGCTGTGGCCCGAAAAGGAAACACGCCGCAAGGCCGTCCGCACCTACGCCACCCAGGCGCAGCTTTTGGAGCGCTACCCCTCCTACCGCTTCCTGATGGTGGAGCCGGCGCTGATGGAGATGCTCCGCACCGCCGACCCCGCCCTGTGGGAAAGGGTGCTTGCGGCGTGCCGGCGCGGGCAGGTCTGCCCCGACGGCGCGTTCTATGTGGAGTGCGATACCAACCTTCCCTCGGGCGAAAGCCTCATCCGCCAACTGGCCCGGGGCCGCCGCTGGTTCCGCTCCGTCACGGGAACGGAAAGCGCCGTCGCTTTCCTTCCGGACTGTTTCGGCTTTTCCGCCGTTCTGCCCCAGCTTTTCGTTAAAACGGGGGTCCGGTATTTCGCCACCCAGAAGCTGATGCGCGCCGATCCGGAATGCCAGCCCTTCCCCTACCAGGATTTCATCTGGGAGGGCATGGACGGCAGCTGCGTTCAGGCGCTTTCCTTCATGCGGGACAACGGGCCCGTCAGCCCCTTCACCTTCCACCGCCGCTGGTACACGGAACGCGCGGCGGAAAGCGACGGCGGCGCGATGCTGCATCCCTTCGGCTACGGCGACGGCGGCGGTGGGCCCACCGCGGACATGGTGGAAATCGCGCAGCGCCTTCAGGACCTGGAGGGCTGCGCCCGCAGCGCGTACCATCCTCTGCGGGATTATTTCGAGGCGGCCGCTCCGGACGCTGCCAAACACCGCTGGACGGGAGAGCTTTACCTCGCCTGGCACCGCGGCACCTGGACCAGCCAGCGGCGGCAGAAGCAATTGATGCGCCGGGCCGAGGACGCCCTCGCCTTCGCCGAGGCCGCCGTCAGCCTGTCGGACGACCCTTCCGGGGAAAACGCCGCCCTTGAGCCCCTGTGGGAAAGGCTGCTTTTCTGCCAGTTCCACGATATCGCCGGAGGCGCGGGCATCCGCCGCGTCCACGAGGAGGCGGAGCGGGACCTGGAAAACGTGGTTTCCGGGGCCCTGGCCGCCGCCCTCCGGGCCGTCCGCACCGCCGCCTCCCCCACAGGCGTCGGCTTAAGCTTCGTCAATCCCCTGCCCTGGGCCAGAAAGGAATACGTCCGCCTCCCCGGCGGCGGCTTCAGATACGTGTCGGTCCCGGCCTCGGGATGGGCCCCGGCGGAGGACGGGCCCGGGCCCGCGGACGCCCGCGCGTACGTCCGCGGAGACACGATCGTCATGGAGAACCGCTTCCTGTCCCTGACCGTCGCCCCGGACGGATCGATTGCCTCCCTGACGGACAGGGAAAACGGCCTGCCCCTTATCTCCGAAGGGCAGCGGATGAACGACTGGCGGCTGTACGCCAACCTCCAGCCGGTCTACGACGCCTGGGAAATGGACCGGGACTGGGAAAGCCGCCGCCTCCCGGATCCCTTTGAAACCGAGGTCACCCTTGTCTCCTCCGGCGGCGCCGCTGCGGAATGCCGGGTCCGCCGCCGCTTTTCCCAAAGCGAAGCCATGCAGATCATCCGGCTCACCGCCGCCTCCCGGCGGGTGGATTTCGAAACGGAGCTCGACTGGCACGAGCGCCGCCGTATGCTTAAATGCCATTTTGAAAGCAATGTCCTTGCGGACGACGCCATCCATGAGATGCAGTTCGGCCACGTCCTCAGGCCCTGCCACCGCTCCGACGCCTTCGCCGCCGACCGCTACGAGGTGCCCCAGCACCGTTTTTCGGCCCTCGCCGAGGAAAACCGCGGGTTCGCGCTCCTCAACAACGGCATTTACGCCCTGTCAGCCGGCCGGGGCGAAATGGCTCTCACCCTGTGCCGCGCGCCGCTGGTGCCGGACGATGAAAACAATCAGGGCAGGCATGCCTTCACCTATTCCCTCTATCCCTTCGCCTCGTCCTTTGCCCAAAGCGGCGTCGTCCGCGAGGGCTACGCCCTCAACCTTCCCCTCGTCCCCATCGACGGCCGCCTTGAACCCTTCGAAGGCCCCTCCGTCGGCCCCGGCCCGGTGATCCTGGAAACGGTGAAGCCCGCCCTGGACGGGGACGGGATCATTCTGCGCCTGTACCAGAGCCTCCGGCAGACCGGCGAAGGCACGGTCACCCTCCCATGGAACTGCGATTTTTACGCCTCCGACATGGCCGAGGAAACGCCCCGGGGGGAGTGCCTGGGGCACGGACGCAGCCTGACGCTTACCCTTTCGCCCTTTGAGATCCGCACGGTGCGGGCCGTCAGAAGGTTATCCTGACCCTCACCGCCGCCCGGGCATCATCAGAGCGCGCCTTTTCTCTAACCCGACGCCTTAATCGGGAACACGAATCCGGGAGGAAAACCCTATGACGGAAGCAAAAAAAGACCTGATCCTCTGCTTTGACTGCGGCGATACCCTGGTGGACGAGGGCACGCAGGTATTCGATGAAAACGGCGACGTCCTGCGTGCCGAGCCCTTCCCCGGCGCCCTGGAAGCGCTGAGGGATTTCTCCGCCCGGGGCTACCGCCTGGCCCTGGTGGCCGACGGCACGGTCCGCTCCTTTAACAACATACTCCGGCGCCTGGGGGTGTGGGACCTGTTCGAATGCCACATCATCTCCGAGGCCGTGGGAGAACTGAAGCCCTCACCGAAAATGTTCAACGCGGCCCGGGAAGCCCTGGGCCTGAAGGAAAAGGATTTCGCCCGCATGGTCATGTTCGGCAACAACCGCCTGAGGGACATCAAAGGCGCCAACGGCGTGGGCATGGTCTCGGTGATGCTGGACTGCACCCCGCGCTATGTGAAAACCGCCTCCTCCCCCGACGAGGAGCCGGATTATTACACATCCTCCCCCGCCGAATGGGCCGGGGTTGTGGAAGACATCGAAAAAAAGCGTTCCGTGTGATCCGCAAGAAAAAAAACGTAAAGAGCGCAGAATTAAAAACACCGGAAAAAAGAGTCCGGAAAAAGGCAAATAACACCGGACGGCAGGGATGTTCTTCCTGCCGCCCATTGTTTTTTGTATCCGTCGGATGGTATAATCATACCAATACGACAGGAAGCCGGTTTCGGCCTCACAATCATCCCCGCGCCGGTAAGAACCCGGATAAACCTTCCGGATCCGGCCGCCGGAAGCTCATAAGGAGGACACATCCATGGAGCGGAATGAAAAGGCAAAAAAAGGAAAACTGCCGCTGCGGACCGCCGCGGCCGCGCTGATCGCCCTGGCGGTCTGCTTCGGCCTCGTTTTCGCCGGATACGCGCTGAGGAACGTATACCGGTATGAAAACGCGCTTTCCCTGCTGCGCGGGGAAAAATATTCACAGGCGGCCGAGTCCTTCGAGGCCCTGGGCTCCTACCGGGACGCCGCCTCCTACGCCCTGTATTCCCGCGCTGCCGACGCCGGGGAAAACGGGCGTTACCTTTCGGCCGCCGGCAACCTGCAAAGCCTGAACGGTTTCGCGGACAGCGCGGTGCTTTCCCTGTATTATACGGCGCGGAATTATGAGGAGATCGGGGCCTTTGAAGAAGCCCGGCCCATCTATACCCGCATCAGCCTCTACCGGGACAGCTCCGAGCGCCTTGCCTCCCTGCCGGAAAAAATCCTGGAGCGGGACTATTCTTCGGCCCGCGCCCTTGAGGACAAGGGCATGACGGAGGAAGCGATCAGCGCTTATCAGGCGCTCGGCGCTTATCGGGACAGCGCCGGGCACGCGGAGGCGCTGAAAAACGCGCTGACGGAAAATAAAAACGCGGAGGCTTACGCCCGGGCGGAGGCCCTCTTTGAAGCCGGGCGTTTTTCCGCGGCGCAAACCGCCTTCCTGGCTCTCGGGGATTACCGGGACAGCGCCGAACGCGCCGCCGAGGCGCAGGAAAAATTCCTGGCCGGGAGCTATGCCGAAGCGGAGCGCGCCGAAGCCGCCGGCGACGCCGTCGCGGCGTGGGAAGGCTTCACGGCCCTGGGCGATTACCGGGACAGCGCCGAACGCGCCGAAGCGCTTCGCGAGGAACGCGCTTATCAGTCTGCCTGGAAAGACGTGCTCCGCGGCGATTTTGCCTCGGCTCTTTCGCTGTACGCCTCCCTCGGGGATTACCGGGACAGCGCCGCGAAGGCCGAGGTGCTTTCCGTCTGCGCAAACGCGGAAACGCGTATCCTCGGCCCGGGCCTGGCTTCCTTCCGGCTGGGGGAAAGCGTGGGCCTCGCGAACCTGAACACCAACCGGATCACGGCCGCGTCCTACGATTCAATCGGCAGCTTCGACGCCCTCGGCCCCGTCAGCCTGGCAAAGGTATCTGTCGGCGGCCTGTACGGATTTATCGATCCCGACGGCAGCGAGCAAATCCCCCCGGTCTACGCCTACGCCGGAAGCTTTGACGAAAACGGGCTTTGCCAGGTAAGGTCTGCCGCGGGCCTGTACGGATATATCGGACGGGACGGCGGGGAAGCCGTTCCCTGCGAATATACCGCCGTTTCGCCTTTTTCGGACGGCGTCTGCGCCGCCGTAAAGGACCGCCGCCTGGGCCTTTTGAACACCCGGGGCGAAGTGCTTGTGCCCTTTGTTTTCCGTGGCCTGGGCGGGGTAACGCCCGACTCCCGGTCCCTGACCGTACCCGTTTTTGACGAAAACGGCCTGATGACGGTGCGGGATGACACGGGCGGATACACCCTGATGGACCGTGAATACCGTATCCTGGGCGATGATACCTGGGATGAAATCGACATTTTCCGCGAGGGCCTGGCAAGGGTCCGTTCCGGCCGGTACTATGGTTTTGTCGACACGGAAAACCAAATCGCGATCCCGCCGGAATGGCCGGAGGCGGACCGCTTCTCCGAGGGGCTCTGTGCCGTAAGGGACCGGCGGGGACAGATCGGCTATATCGACAAAACCGGCGAGCTCGTGATTCCCGCCGTTTACAGTGAAGCGGGCCGTTTTTCCGGCGGCTCCGCCCGCGTCATGATGGACGGAATCGGCTGGTATATGATCGACCCGAAGGGTGAAAACACGCTTTTCACCGTCATCCCCTACGAACAGGCGGCAAAAGCGCAGGAGGAAGGCGATTATGAAACCGCCGCCCTGGGCTTCGAGGCCCTCGGGGATTACGGCGACGCCCATGAGCGTATGCTGGAATCCGTATACCTCCGGGCGCTTGAACTGCGGGAAGAGGGCAAACCCGAGGAAGCCCTGGCGCTGGCGGAATATCTGGTCCGGACCGGGGAATATCCGAAAAGCGACGCCCTCGCCGGGGCGATCCGGGCGGACCTGCTCTTTGACAGCGGCAAAACAGCCGAAGCATGGGACCTTTATTCCCGGGCGGACGAGGAACTTCGCCGCCACACCGAGGACTACGCCCGCATGTACGCCGAGGCGGAATCCCTCCTGGAAGCGGGATCGTATGACGAGGCCATCGTCGCCTTCCGCGCCCTGGGCGCCTATTCCGACAGCGCGGACCGTATCGATCAGGCCTATGACGGCAAATACCGGGCCGAATACGACGCGGCGCTCCGTTTGATGGAGGAAGGGAAATACGACGAGGCGATATCCGGCTTCAGCGCCCTGGGCGATTACAGCCGGGCGCAGGACATGGCGCTTGAATGCCGTTACCTGAAAGCCCTGGAAACCGAAAAAGACGGCGGCCGCCGCGCGGCGCTGGCTGAAATGCTGGCTCTGGGCGATTACAATGACGCGCCGTCCCAAGCCCTGAGGATGCAGGCGGACATGCTCTACGACGCGGGAGACCTGGGAGGCGCCTGGGAGATTTACGAAACCCTGGACGACGGCCTGCGCACCCACGGCGGGGATTACCAAAGTCTGTATCAGGCGGCGGACGCCCTTTTCCTGGAAAGCCGCTTTGACGAGGCCGAAACCGCTTTCACGGCCCTGGGCGGCTATTCGGACAGCGCCGACAAGGCCGAGGACTGCCGGGAAAGCCGCCGCGCCGCATCCTATGCCGCCGCAGCAGCGCTTCTTGAGGACAAAAAATACGATGACGCGGCCGACGCCTTCGCCGCCCTGGGCGCGTACGGGGACAGCCCGGACATGGTAAAGGAAGCCGTCTACCGCAAAGCGGCCGATGACGGCGAAAGCAAACGGTGGACGGAAGCGGCCGCGGGATTCTGGTCCCTTCTGGAGGACGGCGACGGCGTCATCCGTCGCATCACGGGCCTGCCCGCCTCGCAGCAGCGGGACATCATCTGCGCGCAGCCGTGCTACAAGGACGCCGGCGCCCAGTACTGCCGGATCTGCGCGGAACAGCTGTTTGACAGCGGCAGCTATGCCGTGGCCTGGGAAGTCTTCTCCGGGCTGGACGACAGCCTGCGCACCCGGGACGGGGAATACGAAATTCTGTACGCGCGGGCGGAGGAACAGCTTTCCGGCGGCGAATTTGACGAGGCCGAGGCCGCCTTTGCCGCCCTGGGCGCATACCGCGACAGCGCTTCCCGCGTCGAGGACTGCCGCGAAGGACGCAGGAACGCCGCGTACCTCGCGGCGTCGGACCTGCTCGGGGAAGGAAAATACGATTTGGCCGCCGCGGCCTTTGCGGCTCTCGGCGACTACCGGGACAGCCGGGAAATGGCAACGGAGTCGGTCTATCAAAAGGCGCTTGCTTTGGACGCGGCCGGATCGAGAAGCGAAGCAATGGCCATGCTGACCGCCATGATGGACGCGCCTGACGACGCGGAAGCCCTGATCCTGAACGACGCGGGCCTGGATCCCCGGGAGGTTTCAGGCCGCCTCCTGGCCATGCCCGGCTATAAGGACACGCCGTCCCACCTGTGCCGCATGATTGCGGACGGCGTCTTCGACCGCGGGGATTACGCCGCGGCCTGGTCGGTATACGGCGGTCTGGACGCGGTATACCATACCCATGACGCTGATTACCTTGCCTTCTATGAGGCCGCGGACAAAAGGCTCAAAAACGGGGATTACGCCGGGGCGGAGCAGGCCTTCCTTGCCCTTGGCGAATACCGGGACAGCCCCACCCGCGCCTCGGAAGCTTTTCTGGCCGGGCAGGAGGACGTTTACACGCGGGCCACAGCGCTGCAGGAAAACGGCGAATACGACGCCGCTTACGATCTGTACGCTTCCCTTGACGGCTATTCCGACAGCGAGGAGAAGCTTCTCGAGGTGGCGCAGCAGAAGGCCGACAGCCTGTATGAGGCCGGGCGTTTCTCCGAAGCCGCCGAGGTCTACCGCCTGCTGGGTTCGGAAAAGGAGTCCGACGCCCTGTGGCACGAGGCCGAGCGTCTCCGCCTTTCCGGGGAATATCCGGCCGCCGGCGCGCAGTGGATGGCGATTGCGGATTACGCGGACAGCCGGGAAAGGAATTACCAAATGGGCGTTGAGCGCGCCGCCGCCGGCGACAGCATGACGGCCGTCGTCGTTTTCGCCCTGGACCCGGACTACAGGGACGCCCGCGAGCAGATCTACCGAATCGGGACCCTCGCCCATGACGCGAAGGATTACCGCACGTCGACGGCGGCCTGGGAAGCCCTTGGCGCCTATAAGGACAGCGGCATGAACCTGACCATGGATACCTACGCCCTGGGCGGACAGCTGTTTGAGGAGGGCCGTTTCGACGAAGCCGCCTCCGTTTACATCAGCATGAACGGCTTCAGCAACACCGCCGACCTCGCTCTGGAAAGCTCCTACCAGGCGGCCCTGGCGGTCCTGGAGAGCGGAGATTACGGAAACGCCGAGGAGCGTTTCACCGCCCTCGGCGGGTATCGGGACAGCCGGACCAGGGTCCTTGAGGCGCGTTACCGCATGGCTTCCGCGGCCATGGAGGGCGGCGAGTACGAAACCGCCCTGGCGCTGTTTGAGAAACTGGCTACTTCCGGTTACCGGGACAGCCGGACTCAGGCCCAGGCCGCGCGCTACGCCATCGCCGACGGGCAATACCTGGCCGGGGATTACGCGGCGGCCGCCGCGGGATTTGAAGCGATCCCCGGCTACCGGGACGCGGACACCCGCTGGCGCCAGGCCCGCCACATGGGTTTATCCGCCCTGCTGGACGAGGGAAAATATGATGAGGCCATCGCGGGGTTCGAAAAACTGGCGGAAGAGGGATACGTTCCTTCGGTATCCGAGGTCTCCCGCAGCCACTACCTGAAGGCCCGGTCCCTGGACGCGTCCGGAAGGACCGAGGACGCCTACCGGGAATACGAGGCGGCCGGACAGTATCAGGACGCGCCCGCCCTGGCAAAGGAACGCGCCTATATCCTGGCCTGCGGCCTGAGAGACGCCGGGGATTATCCCGCCGCTGTCGCCTGGTATGAAACCGCCGACGACCATGGGGACGCCCGGGAGCAGCTCTACCTGATCGGAGAGCATTACTTCTCCCTGCAGGACTGGCCGAACGCGGTCAACGCCTGCAAGACCCTCGCCGGGTACCGGGACGCCTCTCAGCTGCTCTGCCGCATCGGGCAGTATTACGACATGCAGTCCGATCCCATGAACGCCTATCTCGCCTACGGGTTCGCCGGCGAAGACAGCGACGGCGCCACGCGTGCCGAGGCCCTCAGGAAAGAGCTGCTGAGCAGGGCCCAAACGGCTGCGAAAACCGGGAAAACCGCCGACGCCATCCGGATCTATGAAACCATGGCCCGGGTCGACCCGGATATCTACCGGCTGCTGCTGCAGGCGGACATCGTCGATTTCATCGCCCGGCCAGGACAGGTCCTGTATATCGGCAATACGGCCTGGCGCTTCCTGAAAACCGATTCCGACGGTTCGCTGCTGTTCGTATCCGAAGCCGTGCTCGCAAACATTACCTATGATAACAGTTCCTCCTGGCTCAGCCGCGCGAAGACCGATTATTTCACCCCCCGGGAGCAGCCGCTGGTCAGAAAGCTGTGGATCATGACCAGGGACGAAACAGAGCGTTATCTTCCCAACGCCTCGGACAGGAAGACCGGCGGAAGCGGATCCGTCTGGACCTCGACCAAGGACACCTGGTATTCCTACAGTTCCAGTACATATTATTATACTTACTCCGCTTCCAGCGGGAGCATGTCCGGCGACTCCGTCCGCAGCGGCAATTCCGCCGGTGTCCGGCCCGCCCTGAAGCTCTCTCCGGAGATCGCCGGCCTGATCCTGGACGATCCGAATCAGTACACGGTCCTTCAAAACGGACGCAGGGTCGCCTATGATTCCGGCTACATGGCCGATTACTCCGCCGCCCTCGAGGCAAACAGGCTCAAGCGGTACCGCCGCGCGCTGGCGCTCATGGAAAGCGGAAAATACACGGACGCCTCGCAGGTGTTCACCGAGCTCGGCGATTACCGGGAGAGCGCCCGGATGATACGGGAATGCGCCTACCAGCAGGCCCTCCTGCTGGCCGAAAGCGGCGAGGATGAAAAGGCCATCGCCGCCTTCAAGGCCCTGGACGGCTACAGCGACAGCATAAAGCAGATCGAACTCGCGGAGGAGCGCATCCGCGCCAAGCGCTACGCCGAAGCCCTGGCCCTGGCCGAAAGCGGCGAGGACGAAAAAGCCATCGCCGCCTTCGAGGCCCTGGACGGCTACGGCGACAGCGCAAAGCAGATCGAACTCGCGAAGGAACGCATCCGCGCCAAGCGCTACGCCGAAGCGGAAAACCTGGAGGCTGAGGGCAGATACGAGGAAGCCTTCGCCGTTTTCTCCGACGCCGATATGGCCGCCTTCAGGGACAGCCCGGACCGGGCCGCCATGGTGGCGGAAAAGGCCGCGGAGCAGGAGCGCGCCAGGCAATACGCCGAGGCCGCGGCCCTGTTCGACGCCGGAAATTATGAAGCGGCTCTGGAAATCTACACCGGCCTGGGCGATTATAAGGATTCCCCCGAAAAATCGGAGGATGTTCGGGAGGCCGTCCGGGCAAGGGATTATGACGCGGCCGTCAAAGCGCTGGCCGGGGAAGACTACACGGAAGCCCTGCGCCTGCTGGAAACCCTCGGCGACTATCGCGACAGTGCCGTTCTGCTTTCGGAAACAACAAGCATGCTTGACCAACAATACCAGACCGCGCTCTCCCACGCCCTTTCCGGCAATCTGTCCACGGCGTACGGCGAATTCTCCGCCCTGGGCGATTACCGGGACAGCGCCAAAAAAGCCGAAATCGTGGGCAACCTGAGCCGGGCCGGCAAAACGGTGAAGCTGGCGGACGGCGTGCTGATCTATGAATTCCACGCCCTGTGGGGCATCGCCAACCTGAACACCAACATAATCACCCCCGTCAAATATACCGAAATCACCTTCGAAAAAGGCAGCCGGTACGCCGCTTACGGCCTGGCAAAGGTATTCATCAGCGGAGGAAAGCGCTCCACCTCCTATTCCAGTTCCTACAGCTATATCAACGCTTTGGATACTTACGGCTACATCGACATGAACGGCGCCGAGGTCGTCCCCTGCAGTTATCTCTTCCTTACGGACTTCGACGCCAGCGGCCGCTGCACCGTCGCCAAAAACGCAATGGATACAAGTTACAGCGGATACTATACCCGCGTCCTTTTCGGCATCGTCGATCACACGGGCCGCGTCGTTACCGCCGCCCAGTGGCGGACCATGGGAAACTCCGGTAACCAGAAATGGAGCAATTATAATTCCGCTTCCGATTGGCGGACCAGTTATTTCTCCGTCGATCTTCCCGCCTTTACATCCGGCAGGATGAAGGTGCAGAACAAGGACGGCCTCTGGGGCTATATCAGCGAGCAGGGCGCGGTCCTGGGCCAGATCAAATGGAGCTCCGTCGGCAATTTCTCCGACGGCATGGCCATGGTCAGCGAAAGCCAGAAGAGCGGCACCGGTTACTACAGCAATTACGTAACCCGCTACGGCTTCATCAACGAGCAGGGCCAGACGGTGGGCCAGGTGCGCTGGGACGAGGTGAGGAACTTCTCCCAGGGCCTCGCGGCCGTCAGGGAAAACGATCGCTGGGGCTTTATCGACCGCACCAACACCCTGGTGATCCCCTGCCGCTACGCCGAGGTGAACGCCTTCAAGGCGGACGGCACCTGCGATGTACGCAATCCCGACGGCACATGGATCGTCATCGACCGGGAAGGCAACAGCGCGTTCTTCGGGAAGTAACGTTCCCGGAAAAAGACAGGGGCGCGGGGGGTGATCCGCGTCCCTGTTTTTGTGTTTTCGCAAGGCTTCCGGGGCCTGCGCGGCCCCGGACCCCGCGGCAATGGTTTCACCCCTGCACCCCGAAACGGCGATCGGCCCCGTCCCGGCCGCCCGGCGGTCTCCGCCTGCATGGCATAATCAGCGCTTCCCGGCCTGCCGGGCTTCCTTCAGCCGCTCGGCGAGGCTAAGGTACTGCTCCTCAAGCTCCTCCGGCTTATCGCCCTTCATCGGGGCGGACATGCGCGCGGCCAGGGCGGCGAGGCGCATCTCGATAAGCGTCAGGTCCATCTCCTCCTTCTCCCGGGCGCGGTCGCGATCTTTTTCGGCGCGCATGCCGTCCAACGTCCCTTCCCAGGTGACAAGACGCCCGTCCTCCAGCCGGATCACCCGGGTGGCGCAGGCGCTGAGGAGCCCCTCGTCGTGGCTTACGAACAGCAGCGTGCCGCCGTAATCCTTCAAAAGGTCCTCCAGGGCCTCCAGGGTGAACACGTCCAGGTGGTTGGTGGGCTCGTCCAGGATGATCAGGTTGGCGTCGGAGAGCAGCACCCGCGCCAGCGCTGTCTTGGCCCGCTCCCCGCCGGAGAGCACCCCCGCCTTTTTGAACACGGCGTCGCCCCGCAGGTTCAGCCGGGCCAGGACCGTCCGGGCGTCGGCCTCCTCGGCGGAGGAATCCGAAAGGACGTTTTCAAGCGCCGTTCTTTCCATGTCCAGGGCGCGCTCGTGGCTCTGGTCAAACAGGACCCACTTCGCCGCCGGGTTGAAGGCCGCCTCTCCCCGGAAAAGGACGTCCGGGGCGGTCTTCCCCGCGATGGCGCGAAGCAGGGTGGTCTTTCCCGCGCCGTTGGGGCCGATGAGGGCCGTATGGGAGCCCGAGGGCAGCGTAAAGGCGGAATCCCGGATCAGCTCCTTCCCGCCGGCGGAAAGGGAGGAAACGCGGACGGTGAGGGCCGTATGGGCGCGGATGGGGTTTCGGGTGCCCAGCGCCATGCGGATGGACGGGTCCTCCCGGGGGCGTTCCTTTTTTTCCAGCCTGTCGATGCGGTCCTGCAGGGTCTTTGCTCCCTTGCTCTGCTTCAGCACCGCGTTGGTGTATTCCCGGGTATGAAGCCGCGCCTCGCTGTTGCCCATGCGCCTGGGCGCCTTCCTGACCGAGGAGGCCCATTCCCTCTTTTGCTGCATCGCGCCTTCCAGGCGCTTTTTTTCGGCGCGGTACTGATCGTATTCAAAGGCCTGGAATTCCCTGCGGCGTTTTTGCTCCTCACGCCAGGCGGAATAGGACCCGGGAAAGACGCTGACCGTCCCGTCCTGAAGGTGCCAGATGATCCGGCAGTTTTCCTCCAGCAGCGCCCGGTCGTGGGACACCAGCACCAGCGCCCCGGGGAAGGACTTCAGTTCTTTTCTCAGCATCCGCGCCCCTTCCCGGTCCAGGTCGGTGGTGGGCTCGTCGGCAAACAGCAGGGGCGTTGACTGCGACAGGGCCATGGCCACCCGCCTGCGGGTCTCCTCGCCCCCGGACAGGCCCTCCCGGTCCTCCTCCGTGCGGAACATGGCCCGCATGGCCGCGTTCCCGTCCTCCTCCGCACCGCCGGACTGACGAATGAAGGCCGCGGCGCACATGCGGCGGACGCTGCCGTCGTCCGGCTCCTCCTCACCCGCGAGGATCTTCAAAAGGGTGGACTTGCCCGCGCCGTTTTCGCCGATCAGGCCGATGCGGTCTTGCGCGTATATCTCCAGGCGGGGGATGTCCAGCACCGTCCTCAGGCCGTACACGCGCCTGATCCCATTCGCCGACAGCAAAAGCCGCCCGCCCTGATTGTCCGTATGGCTTGTCTTTATGGAAGGCATAAAAAATCAACTCCTTCCCGCCGTGAAGGAGCTGTGAGCGAACGCCGCCGGAGCCGGAACACAGGGCAATAAGCCCGCGTATCCCGGGTGATGGAGCCTGACACAGCTTCTTTACGGCGGCACAAATACACCTGCCTGACGGCAGGGAACCGATGCGGCCGAAAATCAGCTGTGTTCCTTCATCGTCTCCCGGAGACCTTCCTTTCCCTGTTTTCGCAGTTTATCCTACCACAAAGCGCCTGCCCGGTCAAGGGCGGGTTCATATCCTCCGCTCTTTTTTTGCGCCTCTGTATCTGTTCAGTCCTGCGGACAGAACAGATACCGCGGGGGGTACCCGTACCCCCCGCGAACCCCCCGGGCGAAGAACGGAGTCCGGGGAAGGGAA
>CADANQ010000030.1 GCA_902789365.1 uncultured Eubacteriales bacterium | reverse complement strand
ATGCCGCTGAAGCGGATGATAATCGGAGGGAGATCCCTCCGATACCTCCCCGCTGCTGCCATACGTTTGTTCTCCTTCACACACGACTGAACAGTTACCATGCACAAAGATATATTTCAGCGCGTTTTGATCCTTCGGGGACATCATATACATCGTCCTTTTTAATTCTGCCGGTATGAAAATGAAGATCTGCGACCTTGAATTTGAGCGGAACGGAATATAAACGGCATCAAAAAAGCCTTCCGTTTCCGGAAGGCCTCTGGAGCTGATGGGCGGATTCGAACCGCCGACCTCATCCTTACCAAGGATGCGCTCTACCGACTGAGCTACATCAGCAACGGGAATATAATAACATAAAGCTGAGACAATGTCAACCCGGTCTTCCGAAATATTTATTTTTTTTTGTGGAATCCGCCGCGCGTTCCGCCTGACCGGGCACTGTTTTCCCGGGCTCTTTGCCGCATGGCCGGATCCGGCCATACAACAGCGGCCGGACAGGAGGCGCGTTTTCCGGAACAAAACCGCCGAGGAAAAGCTTCCGCCCCCGATCCGTATGCCGGATGGGGGCGGTCAAAGGGAAAACGTCAGTCGTCCCTGCTGATATCAAGAACCGTTACGTGATAAATTTCGCCGGAGGGCGGTTCCACAGCTGCGGTCTCGCCCTTCGCCTTGCCAAGAAGCGCGGCGCCCAGAGGGCTTTCGTTGGAGATACGGTTATGAAGGGGATCGCTTTCAAGGGGACCGACGATTACATAGGTATCATCCTCGTTATCTTCTACAAAGCGGATCTGAACGCGGCTGCCGAGGGAAACGGCGTCGTTGGAGGTAACGACGTTGTCGACGACTTCCACATTCCTTATGGTCGCTTCCAGTTCCATGATTTCGGCTTCAAGAAGCGCCTGTTCGTTTTTTGCGGCGTCATATTCCGCGTTTTCACTTAAATCGCCGTAGCCGCGGGCAATATTCAGCTTTTCAGCTACTTCCGCGCGGCGGGGGCCGGTCAGGTACGCAAGTTTTTCCTCCAGCTTTTTCATGCCTTCGCTGGTGACCTGTCTGCGATTTGCTGCTTCACTCATGTTGGACATCTCCTTTTACAGTTGAATCATATCATCCATGGAATAGAGACCCGGCCGGTTTCTGATCCCGTCCAGGAAAAAAGCGGCTTTGACGGCGCCCGCGGCAAAGATGGAACGATCCTGGGCCGAATGGGTTATCAGAATCTTTTCCCCCCGGCCGTAATACCCAACCTCATGCTCGCCGGGAACCGTTCCGCCGCGGACTGAGGAAATGCCGATCTCCCGGGCGTCGCGTTTTCTGTGGAAAGGGGTACGGTCGGTAATAAGAACGGAATCGTCTTTCCTGACGGCATCGAACAGCATCAAAGCCGTACCGGAGGGAGCGTCCAGCTTCTGGTTGTGGTGCTTTTCCACAATCTCGATGTCAAAACCGTCAAGAAGAGAGGCGGCCTTTTTGGCAAGGAGTTTCAGCACATGGACGCCGAGGGACATATTGGCGGAACGGAAAATCGCGATGCGGGAGGAAGCCTTCAGGATCTTAGCCTCGTCTTCCTGCGAATATCCGGTGGTGGCAATCACCAGGGGTGTGCCGGAGGGAACGCAGAAATCCAGCAGGCCGTCAAGGCAGGAAGGCAGGGAAAAATCAATGACGACGTCCCCTTCCTCCGCCTTACGAGAGGAAAAAGAGTCATAAACGGGGAAGGAAGCGCCGGAATCGGCTTTCAGGTCCACGCCGAAGCGAACCGCAAGGCCCTGCGCGGCGCAGGCTTCGGCCACCTGACGTCCCATTCGTCCGCAGCAGCCGGAGAGAACGATGTTCACAGGATGCCCAGCCTCCTTAATTCTTTTTCAAGCAGAACCGCGTTTTCGTCGGACAAGGGGACCAGCGGGAGACGCAAAACATTTTTGCAAAGCCCCGCCATGCCCATGGCCGCTTTGATCGGGATCGGGCTGACCTCGCGGAAGAGCAGCCGGATCAGGGGCATCAGGCGCAGCTGTACTTTTGCGGCTTCCTTCAGGTCCAGGTGCGTCATCCGGACCATTTCATCGGGCAGCAGGTTGGAAAGGACCGAGACGGTCCCCAGCGACCCGACGGAACGCAACTGCACGGTCAATTCGTCACTGCCGGAATACAGCGGCAGGTCGTCGCCGCAGAGCGCGGCGATATCGGCGGCCCTGGCCGCGTCGCCGGCGGCTTCCTTCAGGCCGATGACCTTTTCTTCACCCATCAGTTCATACAGGGTTGCGGGCAGGATATTCAGGCCCGTCCGGGAGGGAACGTTGTAAATAATGATCGGCAGATCTCCCGCGGAGGCAATGGCACGGTAATGCGCGATAAGGCCGGCCTGGGTGGTTTTGTTATAAAACGGGGTCACGACCAGCTGCGCATCCGCGCCGAGTTCCCTGGCGATGGAAGCCTTGCGGATAACCTGCGCCGTATTGTTGCTGCCGGTCCCGGCAATGACGGGAATCCTGCCGTTTACCCGCCTGACGGTGCGGCAGACGATTTCGGACCATTCGTCGTCCGTCATGACCGCGGGTTCCCCCGTGGTGCCGCAGGCAACCAGGGCGTCGATCCCGTTTTCCAGCTGGATATCGATCAAACGGTCCAGGGCGGGAAGATCCAAATGGCCGTCCTCGTCAAAGGGCGTAATCATGGCTGTCGCGCAGCCGGTGAACAAAGGCTGTCTGGACATAATGCGGCCTGCCTTTCTGTGCGGTGGGACGGGTTATTTGTTCCGGATGTAATCCAAAGCGCAGAGCATTTCCGCGGAAAGGACGCCGCCGCCCGCCGCGCCTCTGAGCGTATTGTGGGAAAGCGTGACGAATTTGTAATCGAACAGGCAGTCCCGGCGCAGGCGGCCGATGGCGACGCCCATGCCGTTTTCGATGGAACGGTCAAGGCGGGTCTGCGGACGGTCGGGTTCGTCAAAATAGTTCAGGAAGTGCTTCGGCGCGCTGGGCAGACCCAGGCGGGCGGCGGGGGAGTCGAAATTCCTCCACGCGTCGAGAATGGCCTCTTCCTCGGGAACGGTATCGAAGGACACGCTGACGGCGGACATATGGCCGTCGCTTACGGGCACGCGAATGCACTGGGCCGATATGACCGGCTCCGACGCGTTGACGATGGCGGACATATCGTCGTTCAGGGCGCCCCAGATCTTCAGGGGTTCCTTTTCGCTTTTCTCTTCCTCGCCGCCGATGAAGGGAATTACGTTGTCGATCATTTCCGGCCAGCGTTTGAAGGTCTTTCCGGCGCCGGAAATGGCCTGGTAGGTGCAGACGCTGATGCTGCGGATGCCGTAGCTCCTGAGGGGCGACAGGGCCGGAACGTAATTCTGTATCGAACAGTTGGGCTTGACCGCGATGAAGCCGCGTTCGGTGCCGAGGCGCCTGCGCTGAGAGGGAATCACCCGGGTGTGGTCGCTGTTGATCTCCGGGATGACCATGGGGACGTCCGGGAGCATCCGGCAGGCCGAATTATTGGAAACGACGGGCGTTTCCGTGCGGGCGTAGGCTTCCTCCAGTTCACGGGTCTTGTCCTTGGGAAGGGCGACCGCACAGAATACAAAGTCGACTTCGGAAGCGACCTTTTCACATTCGGACGCGTCCATGACAACCATGTCCCTGACGTAGGCGGGAATGTCCCAGTCGAAGGCCCAACGGCCGCCGACGGCCTCCGCGTACGTTTTGCCGGCGCTGGACGCGCTCGCCGCCAGGGCGGTGACCTTGAACCAGGGGTGATTTTCCAGCAGCGTAACAAAGCGCTGGCCGACCATGCCGGTCGCGCCGATGATACCGACCCTGTACTGCTTCATAAAGTGATCCTTTCTGATGACCTTCAAAGGGTTTGAGACGCGCTGCCGCGCAGCGTGTCAGCCATAGGATAACGCCGCAATTATAGCATGTTTCGGCGTCCTTATCAAGCACGCATTCTTAAAAGCGGCATTGACAACCGCCCAAAGGGTTGCTAAACTTGGGTAGCGCGATCAAGAAAGCGGATTTTCCGGAAAAAGGGGGATGCCCGATGCCTGTTTCCAGCAATGAGATCAAGGACGCGTATGATCCCAAAATCATATGGAATGTGCCGAATGCGCTCACCATGCTGCGAATCCTGCTGGTTCCCGTTTTTGCCGTATTATATATGAAGGGGTTCAGGATGGCGGCCCTCGCGGTGTACTGCGCGGCGGCGCTGACCGACCTGGCCGACGGCTATATCGCAAGAAAATACGGCATGATCACGGATTTCGGCAAACTGACGGACCCCCTGGCCGACAAGCTGATGACCATCACCATGGGGATCTGCATGGTGCTGAAGGGCGATGTGCCGGCGGCCATCGTGATTATTCTTGCGGCCAAGGAAGCGCTGATGGTCATCGGCGGACTGTTCCTTCTGAAGAAGGGGAACGTGGCTTATTCCAGGTGGATCGGCAAACTGGCCCAGGCGACGGTGGTGTCCGGATTTCTTCTGGCCTTTTTCAACGAATGGCTTCGTTCTCTTGGCGCGGCGAACCTGCATGTCATTATATTATGGATCGGCGTCGGCCTGACGCTTTGCGCCCTGGGCTATTATGCCGCGGGAATGGTTCAGGCGCTTCGAAAAAAAGGCTGAAAGCGCTTCCGCCGCGGCGTCGTCAGGCGCGGAAAACAAAAAATTGACGCGCATGCGCTGCTGTGATATAATTTTATGGTTGAATTTGATTTTTATTCCTTGGGAGGGAAACAATATGTCAGGACATTCCAAATGGCATAATATTCAGGCCAAAAAAGGCAAGACAGACGCGGCCAGGGGCAAGATTTTTACCAAGCTCGGCAGGGAAATCGCCATGGCCGTCCACGACGGAGGGCCCAACCCTGAAGTCAACGGGAAGCTGCGCGACGTAATCGCCAAATGCAAGGCCAACAACATGCCCAACGACAACATCCAGCGCTCCATCAAGAAGGCCAGCGGAGAGGCCGGCGGCGTCGAATATGAAGAATTCAGCTATGAAGGCTACGCGCCCGGCGGCGTGGCCGTGATGGTCGATATCGTGACCGACAACCGCAACCGCACGGCCAGCGAGGTCCGTCATATTTTCGACAAATGCGGCGGCACCATGGGCACCAGCGGCTCGGTTTCCTATATGTTCGACCACAAAGGCCTGATCGTGATCGAAAAGCAGCCCGGGATGGACGAGGACGAGATGATGATGACCGCTCTCGACGCCGGGGCCGAAGATATGAAAACCCTGGAGGACGCTTTCGAGATTACGACCGCTCCGTCGGATTTCTCCCAGGTGCGCGAAAATCTTGAAAAGGCGGGGTATGCTTTCCTGTCAGCCGAGCTGACGATGATTCCGCAGAACACCGTGGCTCTTCCGGATCAGGAAACCATCGACAAGGTGCAGAAACTGCTGGATATGCTTGACGATGACGACGACGTATCCGAAGTCTACCATAACGCGGAGCTCCCCGAAGAGGAAGAGGAAGAGTAATCGCCGGAGGTCGGCGTTTTTCAGGGCCTGGGCCGGTCCCGGGCCCTTCACGTTTTTATGGCGGAAGGAGGCCAAGATGCGCCGCTGTACCGTTTTATCGCTGTCCGTCCTGCTTTTTATCGGAATCCTTATTTCTCCCGGCCCCGAGTGCCTGGCGGACGATGAACTGACGCTGACAGAAAACATCTTCGGCGCCCGGGAGACGCTGTCCTGCTGGGTGGACGTGCCCGGCAGGGGCGAGGTCCGGTATTACGCGCAGAACGACGGGCTGTGGATCGACCTGATTTACGAAACCCCTTCATCCACCAAAAAACGTCCTTTCGGGGACGGCGGATGCAACCCGACGGCGCTTGCCATGGCCGTGAGGATGCTGGTGGACGAAAAGGACCTGCCGGCCATCGCGGCCGATGCGGGCAGGCCGTACAGCCTGTGCAACTGTTCACTGAACAAAAACGCCTGCGGATACGGACACGCCAGGTACTACCTGACTTCGCCCAGGGACTATGACCGCTTTCTTCCGCTGGTATTCGCGGATTACGCCTGCGGGAACAACATCCGGGGCGTCCGTTCCAGGTCCGAGGCCAAAGGCACGGTCGGCGGCTATATGAAATATGTCTGCGCCGCCTATGGGCTGGACCTGACCACGGTTTCGGACCAGAAGACCGGCCTGAACGCCGTGACGGCGGAGAATACGGCGGTAATCGCTTACTGCGCCAGCGGAGGCGCCTTCACAACGGTGGGGCATTATGTCCTGATTGCGTGGGCGGACGACACCAACGTATATTTTCTTGATCCTCTGTGCCGTGAAAAATACAGGACCAACAATTCCTCCCATGTTCATATCATTCAGCCGGGGCTTGTGTATATGAGCCGCAGCGAATTGAGATATGCCGGCATCTCGGGCTATATCATCATAACAAAGACCAACGCGGCGCCGTGATTCTGCGGCGCCGCGCTGCTTATAATACGATTCGTGCTCCCGCGGGCCTCTTATCCGCGGGTGAAGGTCTCGCCGGCGGTCAGGACGGCAAGAGAGACGAACGAGCAGATTTCGCACAGCCGGACGTCTTCGGGATCATACGGGACATCTGACGCGGATTCGGCCTGAAAAGCGCTGCCGGCGGGAGGGGCGGGAAGGCTGTTTATGTCGCTGAAGGCGCCCGCTGCGGCGTCAAAGTCCTTTAACGTGCTGTCTTCGAGATCGTTCAGATACGACGGATTGGGAACAATTTCCCCGCGCAGGGATGAAAGACGTTCCGATGACGCCCGTACGCTCGAAAGCCCGTTCGCGGCCTTTTCCAGGGCCAGGAGAAAGTCGTTGTTTTCATTGCCCGGGATTGATTCGGTGGCGTCCTTCAGCGCCTGAAAAACTTCTTTTTCCAGGCGGAGAATCCCGGACAGCGTACCCTCGGGCACGGCCGCCTTCGGGCTGTTCGGCTTCAGGAGGGATTCCATCGACAGCACAAACAATTCCCGGTTCGCGCCGAACAGGCGCGATATATTCATTTTAATGATCCCCAGGGAATAACGGGGAAGCTCTGTAAAAAGCGGATGCCAGAAACGCCCCGTATCCTCTCCGCGATCCATTTTTCTGCAAACCGGAAGGAGCAAAACGGACGCGGCAAGGGGAAGGAGGCAAAGCCCCATAAGGACCGGGAAGCGATACCGCGAAAACGTCTCCGGAACGGTGAAAGCGCATCCGAGACAGAAAAGGGCGGCGAGGGTCCGCTGCAGGCAGATCATTCCCAGCTGCCTGTCCCCGGAGCGGCGCCAGTCCCAGGCAAGGACAAGGACGCGAAGAAAAGAGCCGATGTATACGCCGGAAGCAAAAAACAGGGAGGATGTAACGGAAAGAAACCCGACGCAGAGCCCGATGCCGGGGACAAGCAGCGCAAAGCCCTCGCTTTCCAGCAGATAGCACAGACAAATGCCCATCAGGAATGCCGGGATAAACCGAAGATAACCGAGCGGCGACGGAAGGACGAGCGAAACGGCCGTCTCTGACATTGCTTTCCCGGCGAACTGATTGAACAGCGTGACGCAGCACAGCGCCAGAAGAAGGAAACCCGCTCCGCGGACCAGATTGTTTTTTTTGATCGGAAGCAGGGCCAGCAGCAATCCCGCGCCGCCGAACAGCGCCGCAAACGGGAGGGGCAGCAAAACCGCGGCGGGCATCAAAAAACCCGCGCCGGAGCCGACGCCGAAAAGGAGCGCGCCCTTGAGGCCCACGGCGCTCATTCCGACGGAAACGGCAGCGGACGGTATGCCTGCCTGGCGGACGAAGGAGGACAGAAGCCCCGTGACCCAGGGGCGGCGGGCGCCCGGCAGGCCCGGGAGGTCCCGCGGCGGAAGCAGGGACGCACCCTTGCGCCATAAGAGCGCGGCCACATACAGAAGGATGGCCGCGCATCCGCTGTACAGGATGATATGATACAAATCCATTACTTGTGCCTCCCGAATGTTCCGGAGCGATTGAACAGAAAACGCCGCTGCTTCAGGTGGGCGTGCTTTGGGGCGGCGTTCCTGAGCGCCGGCGCGGAGGCGGTGTACCTTCCGGCCGGGCGAACCTCCAGGTCCAGATCACTGACCTGACGGAGAGGAAAAGCGTCTGTCCTGCAGATCAGATTGTAGGGGGACAGGCGGTGGGCGGATTCGTTGTTTCTGATTCTGTGGGGATAGGAGAGCACGTTTTTCAGGCAGCGGGTGAATTCGCTCTCGCCGTAGGTGAGCATCGCATCCCTGATCAGGGCTTTCGTCCGCTCCGCCTTTTCCGCGTCCAGGCTGTCCCTGCCGGAGAACTCGCGGTAATAACGAAGAGCCCGCATACGAACCCGGTCGGTCAGATGATCCAGCCGTTCTTCCAGCTTCTGCAGAGGATCCGTCTTCAGGTAGGACAGGAGGGCGCTCAGAACCTGCGGCGCCCTGATCAGGTCCTGATCCCGAAGGATCTCCAGAAGGCAGCAGGAAACCAGCAGTGCATCTTCGGATGTTCTGATCCGATGGGAAAGATCAAGGATAAACTGCATGCAGGGGTTGTCGGCGTCGGTCGAATAGCAAAGCCTGCGGGTGATATCGTTCATGTCGGCCATCCAGAGCAGGCCGTAGTGACAGCGGGCCCCGAACCTGGGAATCAGGTCGTCGGAATTCATGACAAGGTGCAGATGCTTCAGCATGGGCTCGGGCTGCCAGAGAACGGAGGGGGAGGCAAAGGCGCAGCCAATCAGATTCCCGGGCAGCACGCCCTTGCGGCAAAGGTACCGGGCAAAAACCTGCATGACGGCGCCTCCCTGGCTGTGCCCGCTCATCCAGATCAGGAAACGGCTGGCTTCGCTCCGGCATTCGCCGATGATGTCGGCAAGCGTCAGGCTGTCCAGCCCAAGCTGCGCGGCGCACGCGGGAAAAGAGATGCGGGGCGCATCGTTCCAGATTTCCCTGCTCAGGCGCAGAAAGCCGGCGTGCAGGCCGTCTTTTTCATCCATCAGCAGGTTGGGCAGCCAGTCGTCAAAACGTCTGCAGGTGCCGGTAAAGCCGATTCCCACAATATAAACGCCGCCGCAGGGGATCAGCATGAAAATCGCCTTGGCGTGATCGCTGCCGTCCCCGATTCCCCGGTACTGGGCCAGGGGGGAAGCGAAGCGGATCTTTTGCCGTGCGAGAATCTGATAGTATCCGCTTTTGATCGAATCCTGGATGCCGGCGTTTTCTTTGTTGACGTCTGTGCCCGTATACAACTGTCTGTTGATCCGAAAGCTGAAATCCCGCCATCCGGCGGCATACCACCGTTGGGTGTCAAAATCATACGCGGTGACGGACATCTCGTAGGACAGACGCAGCAGGGCGTCTGACGGACGGCCGGGCGTGTGGACGGCCGAGATCAGCGGCGAGGGATCGGACAGGTCGCAGGGCATCCAGTTCCCTTGAACCTTCATATGGAAAACTCCTGGACTGAGGGTCAGTCATGCGAAAAGGAAGTTCATGATGCGTCTGGCGGGGAAGGGGATATCCCTGCCCCGGACCGGTTATTCGGACCGGCTTAAACAATAATATCATGAGCGCAATGGGACCGCAAGTGTAACAATGCGGATAAAACGTTTACAATGCCATTAAAAATGTGGTATATTAAGACGATCCAATGCTATCCGATGTCTGGGCTGGAGGAATGACGATGCTTAAACGCTGGCTGTGTCTGACCGCGGCGATGATTCTTGCCCTTGGCGTTTTTGCCATGCCCGGCGGGGCCCTGGCATATCAGAAGCTGCAGCGGGGGGATTCCTCCGTCGAAGTGCTTCAGATGCAAAACGCGTTGAAGGCCCTGGGTTACAACCTGACGGCGGACGGCAAATACGGCGCGTCAACCGAAGCGGTCGTCAGGATATTTCAAAGGTCCTATGGTCTGACCGTGGACGGGGTCGCCGGCAAGGCGACCCTCGAAAAGCTTTATTCCCTTGCGGGCTATGACGCGCCGGAAGCGGGCGCGGTACCCGCAACGCCCGCGGCGGTCCCGCCTCCCGCTTCTTCCTATTCCAAGCTGCAGGTCGGTTCGACGGGAAGCGCCGTGAAAAGCCTTCAGCAGGCGCTGAACATCCTGGGATACGGAATCAAGGCGGACGGGATCTACGGCGAGGGGACCCGCAGTGCCGTCCGGGCTTTCCAGCGCTCCCAGGGGCTGAGCGTTGACGGCATCGCCGGCGCGGCCACGCAGCGCAAACTGTATGAACTTGTCGGCAGTTCCACGGCCGCGCCCGCCACCGCTTCTCCGACCCATGCCCCGACGGCGGCGCCTACGCCTGCGCCGACCGGCGGCGGAACGGCGTATATGTCCGCAAGGGTCAAAACCTCCGGCGGCGGACTGAACATGCGCGCCTACGGCTCTTCCTCCGCCCAGGTGCTGGCGGTGATTCCCAACAATACCCTGATTACCGTGGTCTCCTACGGGGATACCTGGACGCAGATTTATTACGGCGGCCACTACGGTTTTGTCATGACATCCTACCTTAACATGTCGGGGATCATTACCGCGGCGCCCACCGCCGCGCCGACCCCAAAGGCCGCGACGGCGACGCCTTACGGCGGCGCTGTGTACACGGCCCGGGTTACGACGGGGGGCGGCGGGCTGAACCTGCGCGAACACGGCAGCAGTTCGGCCAAAGTCCTTGCGCTGATCCCGAACAATACGACGATTTCGGTCCTCTCCTACGGAACGCCATGGTCGATGGTCGCCTACGGGGACCGCACCGGTTTTGTGATGACCTCTTTCCTTACGATTTCCGCCTACAACCCGACCCCGGCCCCGACGATTGTTCCCACGCAGGCGCCGCCTGTCGTTCCGACGGGGGAGGCCGTGGCCAGGGTTACCACCTCCGGCGGGGGGCTGAACCTTCGCAGCGGCGCCTCGCAGAGCAGCGGCGCGATTATCACCATTCCCAACGGAGAATACCTTCAGATCAACTCCTACGGGGAGACATGGTGCGCGGTGTTCTATAACGGGTATTCAGGCTATGTGATGACCAGGTACCTGACAATCGTTTCTTCCCTTTACACGCCCACCCCCGCGCCGATCGTTACACCGACCTCCGCGCCGACTTCGACGGCCGGATACGATACGGCTGTGTTTACCCGCACCCTTCGTTCGGGATATACGGGGACGGACGTCCTGCTTCTTCAGCAGAGGCTTTCCAACCTGAATTACCTTGCCGCGAAGGACATTTCCGGCACCTATGACAACGCCACCATGGATGCGGTCAGGCAGTTCCAGAAGGTGCACGGACTGTCTGTGGACGGCCTTGCGGGATCCAATACGTTCACATTCCTGTTTTCCGCCTCGGCGATCGCTTATTCCGCGGATTATTCCGGATATTCAACGCTTCATATTTATTACCAGACAGTGGACGCCGCACAGACCTCCGCTGTGCAGAAGATGCAGAACCGGCTGAGAGAACTGGGATACACCTGCAGCGTTTCGGGTATTTTTGACGAAACAACGTATATGGCGGTTATCTCTTTCCAACTGCGCAACGGCGTCAACGTGACCGGCGCGGCGGACGCCGCCACCCAGTCCAGGCTGTACGCCTCCTCCGCAAAGGGGCCGGAAGCGCCCGCCGGCGTGGAACTGGAGGAAGGAGCGGGATATATGCAGGCCCCTTCCAAAGACCAGATTCAGCTTCTGCACTGGTACAATTCGGTGAAGCCGTCCCTTTCGGGCGGGGATCATCTTACGATTTACGATCCCACGACGCATATCAGCTGGACGCTCAGGCTGATGAGCTCCGGAAGGCACGCGGACTGCGAACCGCTGACCCTCCGGGATTCGCTGATCATGTTCCGTGCGTTCGGGAAACCGTCCTGGACGATCCATGTGGTTTATGTGAAGCTTCCCGACGGCCGCTGGACGATGGCGACCATGCACAACCGGCCCCATCTGACGGGATCGATCTCAGGAAACGGCTTTGACGGGCACCTGTGCGTCCATTTCCTTCGGGATATGGCGGAAGCGCAGCAGAACGACCCGAACTACGGCGTCAACAACCAGAATACCCTGAGGGACGCCTGGAAAGCGCTGACGGGTCAGACCGTCAAATGATCCCCCGACGGACAAAAAAACACGGAGCCGCTGCCTGTTGCAGCGGCTCCTTGAATTATTTCGGGAAGGCTTTTCTGTAAAACAGCAGGGACAAAACCGTCGCAACGATCCATCCGACAGGCCATGCGGTCCAGATCCCGGCGGATCCCAGAGACGTGCGGGAAAGAAGGGCGGCCAGCGCGACCCTCAGGAGCAGATCGGTAAATGTGGCGATCATAAAGGGACGCATCAGTCCCGCTCCGCGCAGTACGCCGTCAGCTGCCAGCTTGGCGGCCACAACAAAATAGAAGGGTGACAGGATGCGCAGAAACAGAACGCCGGCGCTCAGGGCCGGCGCGGTCGGATCGTCCATAAAGAAACGGACGAAGGTTTCTCCCGCAAAGAAATAGAGAGCGAAAAAGGGAACGCACAGCGTCCACACCATTTTCAGTCCGGCTTTTAATCCTTCCCGCACGCGCTCCTGCCTGCCGGCGCCGATATTCTGCGCCGTATAGTTGGAAATGCCGTTGGCAAGGGTGGTGAAGGACGTAATCACAAGGTTGTTCAATTTAACGGCGGCGGAATACCCGGCCATAACGCCGGACCCGAAGCCGTTGATCAAGCCCTGAATGATCAGGTTTCCCACCGAAACGAAGCTTTGCTGCAAGGCGCTCGGGACGGCGATAACAACGATCTGCCGAAGCAGGGGTCCGGAAAAAAGCCTTGCCCTTTCTTTGTCATCCGGCAGGGAACGCATGCGCCGGAATACCGTAAAGACAGCCAGAACACAGCTTAAGCCCTGGCAGAGAAAAGTGGCCCACGCCACGCCGGCTACGCCCATGCCGAAAAACTTTACGAACAGGATATCGATCAGTATATTCGCTGAGGAGGACAGGGCAAGAAACAAAAACGGCGTCCTGGAATCGCCCAGCGCGGAAAAGATCCCGTTGGACACATTGTAAAAAAACAGGAACGGCAGTCCCAGCGTATAGATATTCAGGTATAGGGCGGAATCCGCCAGCAATTCCGGCGGCGTACGCAGCATGTTCAGAAGCGTTCCGCCAAGGAGAAGACCGCCCGTCATCAGAGCCAGGCAGACGACGGCGGTCATCAGCATGGCGGTGGAGACCGCGGTCTTTACCTGGCTGTATTCTTTTGCGCCGAACTGCCGGGATACCACCACCGAGCAGCCCATGTTGCACCCGAAGGCGACGGCGATGAAAATCAGCGTGACTTCGTAGCTGTTGCCCACGGCGGCAAGAGCGTTTTCACCGATCAGCTTGCCCGCCACCAGGCTGTCGGCAATATTGTAAAGCTTATGTATCAATACCAGGTCTGGCAGATAGCATAAATAAACCACTGCTTCTGATGGACGCCGTACTGGAAGGTGTCCGGATCGGTCTGGTATTCCTCGTCAGGCGCCCTGTAATTGTGCTCTGTCGTATCGTTGGAATCGTACAGGTAGCAGTAGCGCTTGATGCGGCTGGACAGGTTTCCCTCCACGGTTTTTACAAGGAAAAGCCCGTCGCCCAGGTCTTCCGCGTCGGTGATCATGCCGACATGCACGTAATTGTAATAATCTCTCTTCCCGTAAATCACAAGGTAACCGGGACGTGGAATGTTCGTAACCCGGTTCATGTTGTTGAAACCCTTCAGAATTTTGCCCACGCCCGCGGCGTGGACGGCGTAAGGCTCGCCGCTGTCATGGGGAACGGAATCGGGCGGGTCGTCCATCGGTACGCCCACGGTGTCCAGGCAATAACTGACGAACCCTCCGCACCAGCCGAAATAACATTTCGGACCGGTGCCGCAGTACCAGGCGGTGTATTTATTGCGTTGAGTAAAAGTTTTCCCGAGATTATCCTCCCATTCCTTCAGCGCCAGAGCGATGGCGCTGCGAATCAGCGGGGGAACGGCGTTTTCCGAAACCTCCACGTCATAGTATGTTTCGCTGCCGTCCGTATGAACAGCCGTAAGCATGGCGAACCCTTCGTTGAGGGCAAAAATGTCATTGCCCCTGCCGACGGCTGTTTCGGGCGCGTCGCTCAGCCAGGAAACGACGCCGTCGATCCCCGGAGAGTAAACGGAACCGGGACGGAGCTCCAGAAAAATATCGGGATAGATATATTCATCGGGAATATCTTCCGCCGCGCTTTCGCCGAGGGAAGCCGGGGGGTGGATAAGCGCGCAGAAAACAAGGACAAAAGCGCACAGGTACGCCGCGCGGCGGGAACTAATCGGATGAAGCATCATTTGCCGCCTCCGTTTCCTCCCCGGTGGACCGGCCTTCAGGCAGAGGAGCTTTTCCGCCGCCGATGGGGCGGATCTTTCCCCGCATGGTCCTGGCGGAATCGAGGATCACGCCGAACACCAGGGTCAGGATGATGGGGAGATAATAGTTGAGAAAACGCCAGAGCAACAGGCCGCCGAGCAGCTTGTCGGCGGGGAAGATATTCTGGTAAAACAGATAAAAACCGCCTTCCTGGGCGCCGGAGCCGCCGGGCAGTGGCGCGAAGGAGGCGCCGATAAACAAAAGATACGCCAGGGTGACCAGCTGTCCGTAGCTGAAGCCGACGATTCCGACCGCCCGCGCCACGAAATAAAGGATGGCCACCAGGGCATGCATCTGGCCCGCCGAGAGAATAACCAGGAACAGCAGCTTGAAGGGGTGATGGACCATCATGTCAACGCTGGCGTTGAAATCGTTCAGCGCCGCATCCAGATGGGAAACCGTGCGAGCCACGTCCTTGACGAGGCGCAGGCGGGCAAAAAGCTTGACGATCAGGGTCAGGATACCCCGGACCAGGTTTTTGCTGATGGAAAGGAGAACGACGGCAACGACGCCCAGCCCGTTGACGATAAACCCCAGGTACACGAACCATCGGGAGTCCGTCATATGCTCCGCGACAAAGGTACGGTTTAAAAACCACATGACCGCGGCCGGAATCAGCAGCCCCAGCTGATAACAAAAGAATTTTACGGCCATACCTGACGAGGTAAGGCCGGGGGAGACGCCGCGCTTTTTGTATGCGTACACCTGCATGGGCTGTCCGCCGGAAGCGCCGGGGGTCACATTGCAGTAAAAAATCCCCAGCAGCGTGACAAGCAGGGACGTCCCGAACCGAACCGGGACTTTCTGCATCTTCAGAAAGGAGTGGAGCACCAGTGTCTCAAAAAGCACACAGGCGCACCAGGAAAGGAAAGCGCCGGCGACCCATACGGGTTTGGCGGTCAGCACCGCGTTCCACGCGTCTGAGATGTTTCCGTTTGCGGCGCCGATATACAGTACGGCGACGATCGTTCCGACAATCAGCAGCGCGTTGAAAATCTGACCGCGTTTCTGCTTGGTCAACTTACTCAAGAATACCTCGTCAAGCGCCGGGAGGCGCGGAAAATTTCATGGGGCAAACCATTATATCATATAATGTTTACATTTGCCAACAATGATTCTTTTCGCCGGAACAGCTTACACTGCGGCTGCGGGAAAGTATATTTGCACCTTGCCAAAAAAGCCGCTTTTTTGTATCATATTATCCGAAACCAGCGGAAAACGGGAGGGGAACGAATGGAAAGGATCTTTTCCGGCGCGGATTTTTATCTTCCTGCGGAAAAATACAACACGGACAAGTGGCCGGTTATTGCCTGCGACCAGTATACCTCTCAGCCTGAAAAATGGCGGGAGATGGAGCGCTTTGTCGGGGACAGCCCATCGGCCTTGCATCTGATCCTGCCCGAGGTGTATCTGGGCGAAGCGGCGCGTCGGGTGCCGAAAATCCACGCGGCCATGGAACAGTACCTTCGGGACGGCGTCCTTGTTCCCGGAGTCCGCGGGCTGGTCCTGACCGAAAGGCAGTGCACTTTGGGGTGCCGGCTGGGACTTGTGATGACCGTCGACCTGGAGGCCTACGATTATTCCCCCGGATCAAAATCGCCGATCCGTCCGACGGAGGGCACCGTGGTGGAACGGCTGCCTCCCCGCCTGGCCGTACGCCGCGGCGCGGTTCTTGAGGCGAGCCATATCCTGCTTTTGTGCGATGATCCCACACGTACCGTGATCGAGCCTGTGTACGCGGGCAGATCCGCCCTCCGCCCGCTGTATGACCTGGACCTGATGGAGGTCGGCGGACATTTGCGGGGCTGGGCGGTGGAAGGGGACGCCTGCGAAAAGGTGTTCCGGGCTCTGGACGGCCTTGCGGAGCGGACGGTGAAGAACGGAATCGTTTTCGCGGCCGGGGACGGGAATCATTCCCTGGCGACCGCCAAGGCGTCCTGGGAGGAAATCAAACAGGGGCTGACAGAAGAGGAAAGGGGCACCCATCCCGCCAGGTTCGCTTCGGCGGAGCTGATCAATATTTATGACGAAGCGCTGGTGTTCGAGCCGATCCACCGGGTCGTTTTTGGGAAAAGCCCGGAAGAAGTGCTGGATATCCTGTCTTCCGCCCGGCCTGAAGAGACCGACGGAACGCCGGACTGCGTCCTGGTATCCGCGGGAAAAGACCTGAAACTGAAGTTCCGTGCACCCCTCCACGCGCTGCCTGTCGGCACGGTGCAGAGATGCCTGGACAGCCGCGGCACAGTGAATATCGATTACGTACACGGCGAGGACGCGGTGCGCGGCCTTGCCGGAAAGGGGAACACCGGCATCCTGCTGCCGGCCATGGATAAGGCGCTTTTGTTCCCCGCGGTGGAAAAGGACGGCGCGCTTCCCAGGAAAACCTTCAGCATGGGGGAGGCCTTTGAAAAACGGTATTACATGGAAGTGCGGAGAATCCTGTGACCGGTTTTACCTGACTCCTTCTTTCGGCCGGTATTCGTGACAAGCCTGTAATGCGGAAATAACTACCTGGGCAGGATGGCAAAATGATTCGGAAAAATGAGATTATTGAAGCGGACATCGAAAAACTGGCGGGGGAGCACGGCCTGACCCATGTGGAGGGGATGGCGGTGTTCGTCCGCGGCGCCTTGCCCGGGGAACGGGTCCGTTTCAGGATTGAAAAAGCGGAACGCAGCTTTGCCTTCGCAAAAACCCTGGAGGTTCTGAAAGCATCCCGCGAGCGGAGGGAACCCGTATGCCCGGCGTATGAAAAATGCGGCGGCTGCCAGCTGCAGCACATGTCCTACGCCCTGGGACTTGAAATGAAAAGGGATCATGTTCGCGATGTACAGAAGCGTATCGGCGGGATGGACCTTCCGGTGCCTGAGGTCATCGGCATGGACGATCCGTGGCACTGCCGCAACAAGATTTCCCTGCCGGTGGGAGGAACGCCTGAAAACCCGCTGATCGGTTATTACCGCCCGAGAAGCCACCAGATTATTCCCGCCGATACCTGTCCTATGGTGATGTTTCCGGGGGAAAAAGTGATCCCCGCGATGAAAAGATGGATCCGGGAGGAGGGTATTCCGCCCTATAACGAAGCGGACGGTTCCGGCCTTCTCAGGCATATCATGATCCGGGTCAGCCGGAAAGGCGACGTGATGGCAGTTCCGGTGGTGACCGGCAGCGTCAGGAATCCGGAAAAGCTGGTACGGATTTTGCGGGAAGAGGTTCCCGGCCTTGCGGCGGTCTGCCTGAACGTCAACCGCCGGCGGGATAACGTAATCCTGGGACCGGAGACCCATGTCCTGTTCGGCGAAGGGGTGCTGGACGACGAACTGTGCGGCCTGCGATTCCGTGTGTCGCCGGTCTCGTTTTTCCAGGTGAATCCGGTCCAGACCGAAAAACTGTATTCCGTCGCGATGGAATTTGCGGACCTTAAGGGAAGCGAATCGGTGTGCGACCTTTACTGCGGGACGGGGACCATCTCCCTGATGCTTGCCCGCAGGGCGAAAAAAGTATTGGGCGTCGAGGAGGTCGCCCCGGCGGTGGAGGACGCGAAGCGCAACGCGGCGAACAACGGCATTTCCAACGTGTCCTTTGCCGCCGGGAAGGCGGAGGAGATTCTTCCCCGGATGGCGTCGGAGGGTTTCAAGGCCGACTGCGTCGTACTGGACCCTCCGCGGAAGGGCTGTGAAAGAAGCGTGATCGAGGCTGTCGCGAAAACCGGCGCCCGGAAGGTTGTCTACGTCGCCTGCGACCCCGCCACCCAGGCAAGGGACATCCGCGTCCTCTCGGAACTGGGCTACCGCGCCGAAAAAACGCAGAGCGTGGATATGTTCTGCTTTACGTCCCATGTGGAGACGGTTTGCTTATTGTCCAAATAAAGATTCGCTCTGCATATCGACAGAGGTATTTTCAGACGATCCCCTGATATGATGTGTAAAAGTATATTTTCGAAAACGCCTTCCCGGTTTTGCTTTTGTGAAGGCGTTTTTTGTGTTGTTTTCCGCGTATGCGTTATCATCCTGTCCGCGGAAAGGAACTTTTTCTGTTATGTGACGTTTCCCCCTTTTTCTTCGTCTATATGGATGTAACGTAAAGAAGGAGGCGCAGGCCGTGGACAGAGAACGATTCGTCTCGGAGATTGAAGCCTGCTCGGGCATGCTGTACCGGGTGGCCTGGCCGATTCTGCGGGACAAACGCCGACTGTGAGGACGCGCTGCAGCTCGCGGCGTTCCGGGACTTGGAGAAGCGAAACCGGCTGAGGGACGATCGCTTCACTCTCCCGGAATGACCGCGATATCAAATCCATTCAAACGGTCGCTCTGACCTTGGGAAGCGGTCCGCGCCGACAACAGGGCCGACGGCAAGGCCTTTGCGCCGGTCTGGATGATCCTTTGGCAGGACGTGTCCGCCGCTGCGAACGGTTATGACTGTTATGCGCTGATCAACGCGGCGGACGGAACGCTGATCGACGCTTCGTTCCGCCGAGCGGGAAGAAAGAAAACCGAAAAAGACGGGATGCACCTTTTTGCCGGCGCATCCCGCTGTCCGTTCCCGACGCGCGGATTTTCAGCCGTTTCCCGGCGTCAGATCGCTTTGCCGCACAAACCCGTATTCCCCGGAAGCCGGGAACCACACATGGTACCATTCATTCCCGATCATCCCGATAACCTTCATGGCGCCGTATCCGGCGCGAATGTGATACGAATAAGCGCTCTCCCGCGGTTCTTCATATACCTTCAAGGGTTCATTATCCCTGCCGTAAAGCTGCGGCATGGGCAGCGTGTTCAGCCAAAGGGCCCCGTCATACCGGCGGCCCGGGTCAAGATATGCCTTCATCATCCATCCGTGCCGGCCTCCGACCGTCACTTCCGCCCAGTCCTCCTGCTCGCTGAGGACGGTGACGGGTGTTCCGTTATAGTATTTTCCAAGAGAACGGCTGCTCCTGTCAGGTTCTTCCCTCAGGTGCAGGCGGTCAGCGGGATCGGGGTTGAGAACAAACGCGTAATGCCCTGCGTCCGTCCGCTCCGACGCTTGAAAGCGGGTTTGAGGCAGGCTGCCCCAGTCAATTTGCGTGATGTCGTCCCAGGGGTGGTCGCCGTAGAGAACCGTCTCCATCCCCACATCCTGCCACACCGTGCGGTCGCCGAAGAAGAGGAACGCATCCTTTCCGGCCGTGTCGTCATAGATATACTCCAGCCCTGCCTTGCCGGAGTACAGCAGCTGAACCGTCACGCAGCGCCCATCGATGCGCAGGCTGTCGGTAAAGTTCTCCCAGCCGAGGACCGTGCCGGCGGGCAGCGGACTGCTTTCAATCAGGTTCACGGCCCGGTGGCTCATGTACTCACAGATCACATACACCCGGCTGCTGTCCGGCCTCTCCATCAGGAAATGCATAGCGCCGTCCTTCAGCATGCCCTTGATGAAGGTATACCCGGGCATGAGGGTCCTGGCGGCTTCCCGGAAAAAACGCTCGTTTTCGAAGGCATAATGGTCGTTTGCCGCGATGAACATGGTCGGAAAGCGCGATACGTCGAAATCCGCCAGACGGACGCAGTCAATCATCCATGACGCCGGAAGCACCTCCATATGCTCGATGCCGTGGCCGTTGTCGTTTTCATCGTACATCCCGAATGTACGGACGATTTCCCCGCCGTGGGCGTCGTCCCATACGGTGCCCCAAACATGGGTGTAATCACCGAAACCGCTGTCGGAGAAGCATTGATCCACCGGATTCCATGTTCCATCCGCGTTCCTGCTGCTGTGATAGCGCACGATTTCCCGGTCTGACAGCGTGTAGGTCCAAAAGACGGCGTTGTCACTGTCCAGCCAAAGCTCCGGCCAGTCATAATCCTGAAGCAGCGCCGTGGGATTGTCGATTACGATCCGCCATACGCCATCATGCTTTTCCAATAAGATCAGCCGTTTCACGCCGTCCGTCTCCGTGAAGCACGCCGCCGTATCACCCCACTCGGAAAGCTGTACGGGCCGTGAAATATTGGCTGAACGGAGCGCGTCGGCGACCGGCGCGCCCGGTCCGTCGGACGCGTCAGCGGAAACGCGGAAAAGAAGCAGGAATAAAAGAATCAGGGCTGCTCTCTTTATCATTGACGTCGTCCTCCCGATGCTCAGGTATGTCGTCATCGTTCCGTTTAAAATGACGATAAAACGGATGGTTTTGTTTCGCCTGACCAGCAAATCATATTTTATACCTTTCCGGAACTCACTTCAACACCGCCGCGCCTGTTCCGCGCGCGGATATATGCAAAAGGCCATTTTGCCCCCGGGTGAAGAACATGTCGGAAAGACTTCTATTGACGCGGGGCGCTGACGAATGTATTATCTCATTACAGAGAAATCCCGCGGAATGTATTTGTTCCGGATGGCGGCGGGGGAAAAAGGTCCTGAAGAGAAAAAAGGTGGCGCTATGCCCGTATGACATGGGAGGTTCGTTATGGGAATGAAGATGCCGGATGTCGGTTTTCCGGATAAAGGGATAAAAATCTGGGAGTACGCGTTTGAACGTTTCCGTTTAAAAGCGCTGGTGCCCGAACCGGACCCCCTGGCCGAATGCGTCAATTTCGGCTTCATGGCGCCGTACCTGATTGTGCTGGAGGAAACCGAATTGCCCCCGGAAGAAGCGCTGCGGTATGCCGAAGCCCGGGGGCTGCTTTCCCTTGCGAAGCGTTTTTCCGCAAGCGTGGTGTTTGTGTATCCCACCGCGACAGGCGGATGGGAACGGGCGGACGAGCGGCTTTTCATCGATCTCGTGGCGGAAAGCCGTATAGGGCAGTATTACCGGGATGGTGTCGTTCTCAGCCGGGACCGTTTTACCGGCAAATGGGGGGAATGCTATATTCGGGGAGCGATTTTCCGCACATGCCTGTACGGCTGCGGCAGCTCCGCGGATTATATCGCCCGGTGCCTCATGAAGACGATTCACGGCCGGTATCTGTGGGGCCCGGGGGAGATCACGCCCCTGGGGGTGACCCTTGAGAGGCTGTCCATGGTTCCCGCGCCCGAGCGCAGGGACATTCCTGTTGTGTCGGTGAGCAATACGGAAGAGATCAACGCCGCGCTTTCCGCAGGCTGCGATCATTTCCGCATCGGCAGTCCGGCGGGCTTTGAGAAGGATTATTCGGACTTCCTGGGACGGTATAAACGCTGGTGTGGGCAGCTGGAGGAAGAGCCGGATATGGATGAATACGGCATGGCGGAAGAAGCGTCCTTCGCCCGGGTCCGTACCTCGCAGGACAACAGAGGCGACGACGCGGGAACGGAGACCCACCGGATCGGCTATATTGCGTGGTATAAAAAGGGCCTGAAGGAAAACGGGCCGGCGCCGTTGGTCCTGGCCTTTCACGGAGGCGGTGATTCGGCTTATCATATCGCGCACGTTTCCGGATGGTGGCGGATCGCGATGCGGCACGGTTTCCTTTTGGTCGCGGTTGAAAACCATCTGAACAGCACCGCAACGGAAACGATCGAACTGATTGAAGAATTGAAAAAGCGCTATCCCATCGACAGCGCCAAGATCTACGCCACGGGGTTCTCCATGGGCGGATGCAAATCATGGGACCTGTATCAGGAATACCCGGAGGTATTCGCCGGCCTTGCGCCGATGGACGCGACCTTCGAGGTGGGCCTGAACGTTTACGGAAAGCCCGCGCCGGGGGAGATCAACCGTTCGGTGCCCGTACCGCTGTTCTATGCAGGGGGAGAGAAAACGCCACTGCCGGAGCTGCCCTTCCAGGCGGAAAAATGCCTGGAAAGGATGAAGTACGCGCTGGAAGTCAATCGGGCGGAAAAAACATGCGGCGTCCGTTTTGAGGACAGGGAACGGTGGGAGAATCCCATATGGGGCATCGACGGCGACCGGATGGAACGCTTTTATGATCCGTCCCGGAACAGCACCCTTACCGTGCAGTATTTCAAAAGCCGGGACGGCGTTGTCCGCACCGCTTTCGCAAGCGTCAGCGGTCAGGGACATGAATGCCGCGAGCATACCTGCGAGGCGGCCTGGCAGTTTCTGAACGGCTTTATCCGCTGAACCGCGGACGGCAAAACCGCATCATCATAGGCACAATGGCGGCGTCTTCGAGCAACAGACATCTTATCATCCATGGACTTGAGGACATTCAGTACGATATGTCGGACAACAGCGAAGTTCTCCGCGGTATGATCAGCTTTCATTCCTTCTTCCTTTACTGCCTGTTTACCGCACAATCCGCGCAATAAAGAACGGCCGCTTTCAGGCGGTAGCAAAGGCGATACGTGAGGCAAAGAACGAATCCGCGGGCGATTGAAGTGAAAGCCCGGGTTGACTCTCCGGCAAAAACGGTTATAATCATACGGTAGATGATCAAAGTTTCAGGGGGTAGGATTCTTATGGGCAAAAACATCATTCTCACCGGAGACCGGCCGACCGGACGGCTGCACCTGGGGCATTATGTCGGGTCGCTCAAGCGCCGGGTGGAGCTGCAGAATTCCGGAAAGTTCGATGAAATCAATATCCTGATCGCCGACGACCAGGCGCTGACGGACAACGCCGACAATCCCGGGAAGATCAGGGACAATATTGTGAATGTGGTGCTGGATTATCTTTCCGTGGGAATCGACCCGTCGAAGACCACCATCTGCGTGCAGTCAGCCCTTCCGGCGCTGCATGCCCTGACCTTCTATTATCTGAACATGGTGACGACGGCGCGCCTCTCCCGCAATCCTACCGTCAAGGCGGAGATTCAGATGCGCGGCTTCGCCGACGAGGGCCTGCCCGCCGGATTCTTTATCTATCCCGTATCCCAGGCGGCGGACATCACGGCATTCGACGCCAACGTGGTCCCTGTTGGGGAGGATCAGCTTCCCATGATCGAGCAGGCCAGGGAGATCGTTGAAAAGTTCAATAAGATCTACGGCGAAACTTTGGTGCTGCCCAACGCCATGATCCCGGAGAACGAAACCCAGCGCCGCCTGCCCGGGGTGGATGGCAAAGCCAAGATGAGCAAATCCCTGGGCAACTGCATCTATCTTTCCGACAGTCCGAAAACCGTAAAGAAACAGGTAAACGGCCGGATGTTCACCGATCCGCAGCACCTGCAGATCAGCGATCCCGGCCATACCGAAGGCAACGTGGTATTCACTTATCTTGACGCTCTGTGCACCGACGCGCATTTTGCCGAATTCCTGCCTGAGTATCAGAACCTGGAGGAAATGAAAGCCCATTACCGCCGGGGCGGCCTGGGAGACGGGACCTGCAAAAAGTTCCTGATCAATGTACTGGAAGAGACCCTGTCTCCCATCCGCGCGGAGCGCGCCAAATGGGAAGCGGATATCGACGCGGTGTACGACATCATCCGCGAAGGAACGGCGAAGGCCGTGGAGACCACCAACGCGACCCTGGCCCGCGTCAGGAAGGCCATGCGGATCGATTATTTTGAAGACCGCTCCATTGTTAAGGAGTGGAACGAACTTCTGAAGAAAGCGGACCAGTAATCTTACACGCGTTTTCGCGCCTCGTTTTTTCACCTGCCTCACCAGGGATACGGTTCCCCGGTCCAGGCGATAAAGACGGGGCCGTTTTTGTCGTGCCGCTTTTTTTCAAAAGGGGCAGGAAGGCCTTCAGCACCCGGATGGGACCGACCGCGCCGACGTTGACGGCGGGGGCCACCAGGTCCAGATCGAAATCCGGCAATTCCTTCATGGTGTCGGCGGAAGCGGTGGTGGCGTTGTTGATGACAAGGTCCAGGCTTTCGGTCCGTTTTGCGCACTCCGCGGCCGCGGCGTTCACCGACGCGGTGGAGGCGATATCCATGTTCAGGATATGAAGCGCGTCGGGGTACTGCTTTTTCAGGTTCTCCAGCGCTTCGGAGGGGCGGCGCACGCTGGCAAATACACGGTCGCCGTTCTCAAGATAGCGTTTCACAAGATTGAAGCCCAGGGCATGGGGCCTTCCCGTGCCCGTGATCAGGACGGTCTGAGACATGATATTGATCTCCTTATTTAATCAAACATTCTGTCCATCAGGCAGAGCTCTTCTTCGGTCATGATTCCCGGGGCCACCGTGTCAAAGATGCGCAGGTTGTCGTCGACCTGTTCCGGCTCATTGCAGCCGGACAGCACCACCGCGATCTCCGGGCGGTTGCACAGCCAGCGGAAAGCCCATTCCACGGGGGAGCGTTTTACGGGGGAAGGCGTCGTACAGGGCCTGCACGTTGGAGGGCGCTTTTGAAAGCCTTCCGCCCAGGAGTCATTCCATGATCACCACGGGGATGCCGAGTTTGCCTGCAAGCTCCAGCCCGCGGGTGCCCGCCTGGTTATCGACGTCCATAAAGTTGTACTGAATTGAATATGCCTCCTTAAAAAGGTCGGTTGAAAAAGGCCGCGACCAAAGATGCGATGGAGTTCCAGTAGACGGCGATCTCGTTGGTGTCGGCCGAGGGCGTTTCGTCCAGAAAATACCTGGCGGGCGGCGTATCGCCCAGCCGCTCCATTGTGGCGGGGTAGGGGAAGCGCTTGTTGGGGCCGCCGGAAATCAGTCCGGGTACCGGAGCGTCGATGCCGTCCGCGCCGGAGGGCCGGTGATGCGGATTTTTTACGCTTTTTTTGCCGAAGCCCGTAACAAAGCAAATATCAAGGGCGTTCAATCCCAGGGCATAGGACCATTGGATGAGGGCGGCGTCACGCATTCTGACGTTCCCGGTCAAAAGGTAATCCGCAATCATCGCCGCGGCATTGCTCATCACCGGAAGAATGCTGCCCCAGACGTACCCATCGGGGGAAAGCGCGGTACCGTAGGCGGACCTGTCGGATAATTCCAGAGCCCGGGCGCTTTGTGAAAGGAAGTCCCGCTTCAATTGCGCGTACAGGATATCCCCGGCCGTTTCTTTGAGGCAGAACAGGCAGCAAAGCGCCCCCATCCCGCCCACGTCGGCCCATCCGAACCGGGTCAGGTTTTGACCGCGGGCGTACAGCTCCTCCGCGGTGGAACGGAAAGCGATGTTTCCGGTGGCGGCGTAAATTTCGCACGCGGCCCAGAAACGGTCGTCCGTGTCGGTTTGTTCGCCGTATTGCCCGGTCCTGACGCCTTCGGGATTTTTGAAGGGGACAAAATCGGGATGGTTTACGAGCCATTCCCAGCCCCGCAGGGCGGACAGAAGCATGGCGTTGGCGAAGGCGGCGTCATATTCGCGGTATACGCGGCTGCCAAGGGCCAGGCACGCGCAGGCGGCCGCGGCGGCGCAGTGGGATACCGGCATCAGGTACTCGGTCTGCATGTCGTCCTGGGGCATGATGAAGGGGGCGAAGCGGGCCTTGGCCAGCTTGTGATGGAACGCGCCGTCGGGCCGCTGCATCCGAAGGATCCATTCCAGTTCGTATCTTGCCTCGTTCAGGATATCGGGCAAGCCGTTCCCGGTCTCCGGGATATTCAGGGGATCGGAACATCCTTCGGGGAAGAGCAGATGCGCGTACATCAGGTGCGCCGCCGCCACGGCGCCGGGACCGACGTATTTGCCGTAATCCCCGGCGTCGTGCCAGCCGCCGCAAACGCGCAGGCTGACGGTGCGGTCTTCCCATAAAACGGCAGGCGCCGTATGACACGCGGGATGGGTATAGGGTCCCGCGTAAGCGCTGTCCAGGGCGCATCCGCAGCGCTGAAAATACAGTCCTTTGATCAGCGCGTTTGTTACCTGCCGCCAGGGCTGCCGCTGGACGGAAAAGAAACGCGTTTCATCGCTGCAGGCAAGTCCCCAGACGCCTTCCTCCAGGCATCCGAGGTCCAGGAGCTTCACCCGGTCCCCGGACGCGTCGTCTGGTTCAGGCGCGCTGATACTGATTTCGCGCACCGTATTTCCGTTTGCGTCCGTCAGGCGTACGGGGCCTTCCGCAAGGACGGCCGCCCGGACGGGCAGCCCGGCGGCAAAGCCGACCTGATTGACACGGAAGACGGAAATGTCTTTTTTGGTTCGGATCATCGGCATCGGGCTCCTTTTATCGTTTCAGACTGACCTGACCGTCCATATCTTCGTTCAGGTCAAGCCCGGCCTGTCCGCCGTCGCAGGCGAGGGAGTACCCGCCTTTGAAACCGGTAAATGACAGGTACCCGTCCCGATCCGTTACAAGCTTCAGATGCGTTTCCCATTTCCCGTGGATCAATCCCATAAGCGCATGGTAACAGGGTTTTTCGCTGTTGTCCTCACGGACAAGCCCCGAAGGCGCCTTCAGCCAGCAGCCGTCGTTGAAATCCCATGTGGTGATGGCTTCGACCAGGGGGTTGGCAAAGAGAACCGAATACATTTCCGCCATTTCCCGGGCCTGGCGTTCCTCGCCTTCCTCCGTGGAAGGCCAGCTGTCCACCTGCCAGTCGTTCAGGTCCACAATGTGGGGAGGCATCAGATCCCCGGAAATCAGGGTATTCTCGGTAAAATGGATCGGAAGCCCGAAGCGTGAGAAACGGCGCAACACATCGTTCAGCTTTTCAAGGCCCCAATAGCCCTGATGCTGATGGCTTTGGATACCGATGGCGCCGATGGGAACGCCGGCGTCCAGAAGCGCCTCCACCAGGTCCTCGTAGCCCTTGCCGGTATTGAAATCGTTGATCAGGAGCACCGCGCCGGGATCCGTTTCCTTTGCCGCGGCGAACACCTCCCGGACCAGCCCAACGCGGCCTTTGTCCCTGCAGACGCGGGTAATGGCGTTGTCGTACCGGTCAAACTCCGGCATGATCACCACCTCGTTGATCACATCCCAAAGGCCGATCACTCCCCGGAAGGCGGATACGTCCCGGCGGATCCGCTCCAGTTGTCGGGACAGGATTTCCTCGTTGGAGTATTTCAAAAGCCAGGGCGCGCAGGCCGTATGCCAGCAGAGCGGATGCCCCTTGACCGTGGCGCCGCGTTCCCTCAGATAGCGAGCCGCGGCCATGGTCTCGGCGTAGGCTGTGCGGCCCTCCTCCGGCTCGTAACGTCCCCAGTAGAAGGGAAGGGTGCCGTAATTGAACAGCCCAAACCATTTGTCCATGCGTTCTTTAAGGAAAGCCCGACGCTCTTCGTCCGGGGTTTTCATCATGGCCACGGCGTCGAAGGCTCCGCAGCCGAAAAGGAAACGGTGGGACGCCTGATCCACCGTAACGGGACGGTTTGCAGCAGGCGTTCCGTCGGGATTAAGTACCCGCAGCCGGGCGGCGGCCTGCCGGTGTTGAAGCGCTTCCATGTTTTTCCTCCTCCGCCAGTTCAGGTTGACAACGAAGCCAAATCCTGTTATTATCATCATCATAATCCTTCAAGTTAACTCTAAGTCAATTGTTTTCAGGGGGAAATTTTTTATGTATTCCATTCAGGATGTCAGCAAAAAAACCGGCCTGTCGGCCCATACCCTGCGCTATTACGAAAAGGAAGGCCTGATCACAGGCGTCGAACGCAGCCGGGGAGGCTTTCGCCAGTATACCGACGAGGACCTGGAATCCCTGGGCCTCATATGCTGCCTGAAGAACACCGGCATGTCCCTGCAGGAGATTGCCCGTTTTGTCGAATTGACGCACCGGGGCGATTACACCCTGAAGGAGCGGGTGGAGATGCTCCGGAAGCACCGGGAGGCCGTAATCGGCCGGATGGCGGAAATGCAGAAGCATCTGGACAAGGTGACCTGGAAACTGAATTTCTTTTCCGAGAAGCTCCGGGCCTATGAAGAAAGAGAGGCGGAAAACAAATGAACGGTTTTCTTCGTACGGTCAGGGAGGAGAAGACACCCGCCGGGAGCGCCGCCGTGTGGTGGCTGGGCCAGATGGGCCTGATGATCAGGCTGGGGGAAATGGTTCTTTGCGTTGATTATTACGCTTCCGGTTCGCCCGACCGCCGTTTTCTCCCTCCGGTGCCCGTGGATGAAGTGACGGACGTCGACGTATTCCTCGGCACCCATGACCACCTGGACCATATGGACCATGCCGCCTGGCGGGTGTGGGCAAAAAAATGCCCGAACGCGTTCTTCGTCTTTCCCCGGGCACACCTGGCGTCCGTCCTGCGGGACGGCGTCCGGAAAGAAAAGTGCCTGTGCATGGACGACGGCGAAACGGTGAAGATCGGGAATGTGACCGTCCGCGCCGTGGCCGCCGCCCATGAATTCCTCCGCCGGGACCCGGCTTCCGGCGCCTATCCCTGTCTTCAGTACGTTATTGAGGGGAACGGGGTACGCCTGTACCACGCCGGTGATACCCTGCGCTATGAAGGGATGCTTCCGAAACTGAAGGCCCTTGGCCCGATCGATTTCGCGCTTCTCCCCATCAACGGCCGGGACGGCGAACGCTATCGCCGCGACTGCATCGGCAACATGACCTTTCAGGAAGCGGCGGACCTGGCGGGTGAGCTGCGGCCGGGACTGACCGTTCCCGGGCATTGGGATATGTTCGCGAACAACAGCGCCGACCCGGAGGCTTTCGCGGATTATCTGGACGCGAAATACGGGGGAGAAGTCCCTTGCCTGATTCCGAAGGCGGCGAGCCTCATCCGCGTTTCCGCCTCGGGGCGCGCTGGTTAACTCCGGCGAATCCTTTTCATCGGAGGAATAAACGGCCATGCCAAAGGACCTGAGGGAGAACAGGACCCCTCTTGCCATCGTCCTGAATATGCTGATCGCGGCTGTCAGCCTGTTTGTCAACGGTTTCGGGGTCTATCTGACCATCCGTGCCAATCTTGGCGCGGCGCCCTGGGACGTGCTCAACCTGGGCCTGTCAAAAAGCCTGGGCGTCCTGTACGGAACGGCGTCCATTGCCGTGTCCGTGACCATCCTGATCATCGACATCCTGATGAAGGAACCCATCGGCATCGCAATGTTCATCGACGCGGTGGTGGTGGGCAAGGCCGTGGACTTTTTCGATGCCATCCATGCCGTGCCTGACTGCGCTTCCGTATGGACGGGCATTCCGGTCATGTTCGCGGGCCTGGTCATCCTTGCCTTTACCCAGTTTACCTACATGTCGGCGTCCCTTGGCTGCGGACCCCGGGATACGCTGCTGGTCGGGCTGGACAAAAGGCTCAGGCGCATTCCCATCGGCGCCGTCAGCATTGCCCTGCTTTCCTCCGCGACACTGATCGGCTGGCTGCTGGGCGGCCCGGTGGGAATCGGCACGGTGATCTGCGCCCTGTGCACCGGCCCGGTCATGCAGGCGGCTTTCCGCGTAGTGCGTTTTGACGCCTCCCGCGTGACGCATCAGCGCCTGAGGGATTCCTTAAGGATATTCTGCCCCGGTCTCCGGCGCCTGAAGAAAGCGGAAAGATAAAAAACGGACGGGAATGCCCGTCCGAAAATGAACCCGATATCAAACCGCAATTACACATGGTGGAGGATGACCCGCATCAGACCCATTTCATTGAAGGAGAACGATATGACGCTGATTATCGTCGGAGCTTTGCTGCTTGTAACAAATCTGATTTCTTTTTCTTTGATGGCCTATGACAAACGGTGTGCCAGGAAGGGCAAATGGCGGGTTTCGGAAAAGGCGCTGTTTATTGCAGCGGCCTGCTTCGGGGGCCTCGGAGGCGTTCTCGGCATGTTTCTTTGCCATCACAAAACAAAGCACTGGTATTTCCGGGTGTTTTTCCCGCTGTTCCTGGTCATCCAGGCCGGTCTTCTTTTTGCCGGTTATTGGTTCTTTTTAAGATAATAGCCGGTTTTATTTGATCCCGCGGAGCATGGCGTCGTGGATCCGCTTCAGCCCCAGCGGGTACAAAAGGACCACCGCGCCGACAGCCCCGAAAGCGGCCTGGAGAAACTCGAAGGGCAGCTTGATAATGGCGTATTCCGGCGTGGAATAGACAAATGCGCGGCCCAGGGTGTAGCCGGTTACCATGAGGAGGCCGCCCGCGGTCACCGCGACGGAGGACGACAGAACGGGTTTTTTGCTCATGATTTTGCGGGAAATCAGGGACACGGCGACAGCCTGAAGCCCGTGGGAAAAAAGGGACACGAACATCGGGGCGGGATAGAAAAAGAAATCTCCCAGGAACGATCCGATGCCGCCGACGATGAAGGCGGACACCGGGTCCAGCAAAATGGCGGCGATGTTGATCACCGTATCGCAGAAATACAGATGCCCGCCCGGCACCGGGATGCTGAAAACGCTCATGCTCAGTACGATGTTCATGCCCATCAGAATGGCTGTATGCGCCATCCACAGGACCGAACCGCGGCGAAGGGGAGTGCCTGAAACGGTCATACCGCACCTTCCTTTCGGAAAAGACCGGAACGCCGTCCCGGTCTTGAATTTGAAACAGTATATCCGCCGACAGGCTTTGTGTCAACGCCATATCCGGCATATTTTTGATCAGTGAAGTGCAAAAGTAACTTCCAGAGTGGGGGTAAGGAAGTGGAAGTTAGTCTTACAAGAGAATCCAGTTGGAAATTAGTAGTACACTTGGCAT
>CADANQ010000029.1:13002-44384 GCA_902789365.1 uncultured Eubacteriales bacterium | reverse complement strand
TGCCGCTGAAGCGGATGATAATCGGAGGGAGATCCCTCCGATACCTCCCCTCTGCTGCCATACGTTCGTTCTCCTTCACACACGACTGAACAGTTACATCGTTTTTTTTGCGCCGCCGTCAGGGCATTTTCCCGTAACCCCGTCCCCCGCGTACAGACAGGCGGAAACCGCCGTTTGTCGGCGGCAGGTCCCTTCGCCGAATCGGGGTGCAGGGGTGATAACCTCTGCCGCGGGGTTTGGGGCCGCGCAGGCCCCAACCTCCGCCGCTTCATAAAACCGGCTCGCGGTATCCCCGCGCCGTCCCGGGCCGTTACCCGGTCCGGCTCTGACGTATTCATTTAAGGATTGTTCTCTTTTTGCATTTTTCACTCTCATCCGCTTTTTATCCCGGTTTGAACTTGCATTTATCCCGGACCCCTTCTATAATGTTAAGTAATTTTCCAGAAAGGAAGTTATTAAACCATGAAAAAACTGATCGCTCTTCTGATGGTCCTTACCCTGGCCCTCCCGGCCATCGCCCTGGCCGAGGACATGCCCGTTGTGAAGATCGGCGTGTATGAGCCCGCTTCCGGCGACTCCGGCGCCGGCGGCAAGCAGGAGACCCTGGGCGTGCAGTACGCCAACGTGGAAACCCCCACCGTCGAGATCGGCGGCGTCACCTATAAGGTCGAACTGGTCTATGCCGACAACGGCTCCTCCACCGACAAGGCTCCCTCCGCCGCGCAGGAACTGGTCAGCGCCAACGTGAGCGTGGTTCTGGGCTCCTACGGCTCCGGCGTGTCCATCGCCGGCAGCGAATACTTCAAGAACGCCAACATCCCCGCCATCGGCCTGACCTGCACCAATCCCCAGGTAACCGCCGGCAACACCCATTATTTCCGCGTCTGCTTCCTGGATCCCTTCCAGGGCACCGTCCTTGCGAACTACGCCTTCAACACCCTGGGCGCCCGCACCGCCTACTGCCTGGCCGAGCTGGGCAACGACTATGACGTGGGCCTGGTCACCTACTTCCAGCAGGCCTTTGAGGCCCTGGGCGGCACGGTCATCAGCGACACCTTCCCCACCAACAACTCCGACTTCACTTCTTACCTGACCAACGCTTCCATGTACGGCGCCGAAGTGTTCTTCTGCCCCGTTTCCATCGCCTACTCCACCCAGATTCTGCAGCAGGCCTCCAGTCAGGGCGTGACCTTCCCGATCCTGGGCGGCGATACTCTGGACAGCAACGTGGTTGCCAACGCCGCCAAGGGCACCGAGCTTAAGGTCGTCATCGACACCTTCTATCAGGAAGGCGCCAACCCCGATTTCGACGAGGGCTTCAAGTCCTGGCTGAACAGCGACGCCACCGCCCTGGCCAACAACGGCGGCAACGACATGATCTCCGCCGTCAGCGTCATGGGCTATGACGGCTACTATGTGGCCCTGGAGGCCCTGAAGGCCGCCGGCACCACCGATTCCGCCGCCGTGATGGCCGCCCTGCCCGGCGTGGTCTACACCGGTGTATCCGGCGAAATCAAATTCGACGAAAACGGCGACGCCGTCCGCACCTCCGCCTTTGTAAAGACCGTGGACAACGCCACCGGCGAATGGCTGTTCGTCACCGAGCAGCAGGTTGCCCAGTAAGGTTCCCGGACACCCCGGATCCCTATGATTTTTGACGCGCGGCGGGGGCGGAAGCCTCCGCCGCGTTTCTCTTGATTCATGTGCGGCCCCGTAAAAAAAGCCGCGGGCCTTTTCTCGCGAAGACTGATTTTTACACCGCCGTTTCCTTCCGGCGGAAACGGCAGAAAGGGTGTGTCCCCGTCATGTTGTGGAATACCGTTTTCCCCTACCTGCTTTCCGGCATCTCCGTGGGGGGCCAGTATGCCCTGATCGCCATCGGCTATACCATGGTCTACGGCATCCTGCGTCTGATCAACTTTGCTCACGGCGATGTGTTCATGGTGGCAGGCATCCTGATGGTCTATGCCGTCGCCTCCGGCATGCCGCTCTGGATAACTGTCCCGCTGGTGCTTATCGTCACCTCCCTCATCGGTTTCCTGATCGAGCGGGCGGCCTACAAGCCTTTAAGGTCCGCCCCAAGGATGAGCGTCATGATCTCCGCCATCGGCGTCAGCTATACGCTGCAGAACCTGGTGCTCTACATTACCGGCGGCCTCAACAAGACCTATCCCACCATCCCCTGGATTTCCGACACCGTCGAGATCATGGGCGCCAAAACCAAGCTGGTCACGGTCGTGACCCCGTTCCTCACCGTTATCCTGGTGGTACTGCTGGTGCTTTTGATCAACCGCACCAAGGTCGGCATGGCCATGCGGGCCGTGTCCAAGGATTTTGAGACCAGCCAGCTGATGGGCATCCGGATCAATTCGGTCATCTCGGTCACCTTCGTCATCGGCTCCTTCCTGGCGGCGGTGGGCAGCGTGCTGTACTTCACCAATTACCCCACCGTCATCCAGACCAGCGGCGCCATGCCGGGCCTGAAGGCCTTTGTGGCCGCGGTGTTCGGAGGAATCGGGTCCATTCCCGGCGCGGTGATCGGCGCGTTCATCATCGGCATCATGGAGAACATCATCAAGGGCCTGGACGTCATTCTCTTCAAGGCCGGCATCATTTCCAAGCCGCTGGGCCTCGCCACCTTCTCCGACGCCTTTACCTTCGCGCTGCTCATCATTATCCTTTTGGTCAAGCCCACCGGACTCTTCGGTGAAAAGGCCACGGACAAGGTGTGAGGTGATCAGAATGACGAAAAAAACGACCCGCCGTCCGTCCCGCGCAGCGATTTTGTCTTTTATTATTATTCTTGCGATTTATGTCCTGGTTTTCGTGGCTGAGCAGGTGCTCCCGGCCACGTCCATGCTGTTCACCGTCCTCAAGAAAGGCGCCACCTATGCCCTGGTCGCGGTATCCATGAACCTGCTCAACGGCTTCACCGGCATCTTTTCCCTGGGCCAGGCCGGCTTCATGCTGATCGGCGCCTATGTTTACGCCATGTTCACCATTCCGGTGGCTGACCGGGCCAGTGTTTACCAGTATTTCAACGGGGGCATCATCCAGTTCACCCTGCCCTGGTTTCTGGCCATGATTCTGGCGGGACTGGTAGCCGCCCTGTTCGCCTGGCTCATCGGCCTTCCTGTGCTTCGCCTCAAGAGCGATTACCTGGCCATCGCCACCCTGGGCTTCGCGGAGATCATCCGCGCCGTATTCCAGTGGAAGGAGCTGGGCCCCGTCACCAACGGCTCCAACATGCTGCGGCTGTTCCCCAACTTCAACAGCTTCAACATCACCGACGCCGACGGGCATGTGGTGGTCTATCTGTCCACCATTGTCCCGTTCCTGATCGCCGGCATATGCATCGGCCTGATCGTGCTGCTGCTCCATTCAGGGTACGGCCGCGCCTTCCGTGCCATCCACGACGACGAGATCGCCGCCGAGGCCATGGGCATCAACCTGGCCCACCACAAGCGCATGGCCTTCTGCATCTCCTCCTTCTTTGCAGGCGTGGGCGGCGCGATGCTGGCCATGTACCAGACCACCGTCCAGGCCAAATCCTTCACCACGGCCATGACCTATGAAATCCTGCTGATCGTGGTCATCGGCGGCGTCGGCTCCATCACCGGGTCGGTATGCGGCAGCTTCCTGTTCGTCGCCTGCTCGGAATGGTGGCTGCGCTTCCTTGACAACGAGCAGTTCATCGGCAGCTTCCAGGTACCGCTGCTGCGCAACGGCTTCCGCCTGGTGGTGTTCTCCATCATCATCATGATTGTGGTGCTGTTCTTCCGCAGGGGCCTGTTCGGCACCACCGAACTGCCGGACCTGTTCCGACACGGCAGAAAGGAGAGTGCGCTGAAATGAGCGAAAACAAGACCGTTCTCTCCGTAGAAAACCTCACCATGCAGTTCGGCGGCGTCGTGGCCGTCAACGACCTGAGCATGCATATCGACGAAGGCGAGATCGTCGCCCTCATCGGCCCCAACGGCGCCGGCAAGACCACGGCCTTCAACTGTGTGACCGGCGTGTACGAGCCCACCAACGGCCAGGTACTGTTCAACGGCAAGGCCATCGCCCGCAACCACCCCGCCGGGAAAATGCGCAAGGCATACGCCGGGAAGGACCCGGATAAATACCTTGCCAATCCCGTCCGGCTGTCGCCCGACGCCATCACATCCCTGGGCATCGCCCGCACCTTCCAGAACATCCGCCTGTTCTCGGGCATGACGGTGTTTGAAAACGTTCTTACCGCCATGCACCTGAGGCGCAAAAGCAATTTTCTGGTCCAGACCCTTCGCCTGAACGGCGCCGAGGACCGGGCCATGCGCGAAAAAGCCGTCAGGCTGCTGGAAACCGTGGGCCTGCTGGACGTGGCGGATGAAATGGCCACCTCCCTCCCCTACGGCAAGCAGCGCCTGCTGGAAATTGCCCGCGCCCTGGCCACGGAACCGAAGCTCCTTCTATTGGACGAGCCGGCCGCCGGCATGAACCCCCAGGAGACCGAGGACCTGTCCCGGTTCATCGTGGACATCAAAAACCGTTTCGGCCTCACCGTGTTCGTCATCGAGCACCACATGCAATTGGTCATGGCCATCTCCGACCGCATCTACGTGATTGATTTCGGCAAGCAGATTGCCGAGGGCACCCCCCAGGAGATTCAGAACGACCCGGTGGTCATCGAAGCCTACCTGGGCGGCAGCGAGGATGACGACGAGGAGGTGACCATCGGATGAACGTTGAAAAAGGCCTTCTGCTCCTGCACATCGACGACCTGCACGTTTCCTACGGCGGCATCGAAGCGCTGAAGGGCATCTCCCTGGACGTTTACAAGGGCGACATCGTCACGCTGATCGGCGCCAACGGCGCCGGCAAGTCCACCACGCTGCGCGCCATTTCCGGCCTGGTGCCCATCAAAAGCGGCACCATCACCTATGAGGGCGGCGTCATCGACGGCCAGAGCCCCCAGCAGATCGTCTCCGAGGGCATCTGCATGGTGCCCGAGGGCCGGCGGGTCTTTCCCAACCTGACGGTGCTTGAAAACCTGCGGATCGGCGCGTACCTCCGCAGGGACGACATCCAGCCGGACATCGAGCATGTTTACGACCTCTTCCCCCGCCTGAAGGAGCGTTCCTGGCAGCTGGCCGGCACACTCTCCGGCGGCGAACAGCAAATGCTGGCCGTAGGCCGGGCCCTGATGATGCGCCCGAAGCTTCTGATGATGGACGAGCCCTCCCTGGGCCTTGCGCCGCTGGTCATCCGGGACATCTTCCGCATCATCCGCACCCTGCACGACGAGGGCATCACGATCCTCCTGGTGGAGCAGAACGCCAACGCCGCCCTCCGGGTAGCCGACCGGGCCTACGTCCTGGAAACCGGCTCCCTGGGCATCAGCGGCACCGGCGAGGAACTTTTGAACGACCCTTCAGTCAAGGAAGCCTACCTGGGCAAGGCGCGTTCATAATGTCAAAAAACAGGACCGGAGCGTTCGGCCGCCATGGGCGGCGGAACGCTCCGGTTTTCTGTACGAAAAATACACTGAATAAAAATACAGGAGTTGATCCTCTTTGTTGTGGTTTATTGTGACCACACAGAAAACCAGCCCCTGCACATCGCAGACCGTAACCCGCCCGCGATGGATCATACTGATCCTGTTTGAAAGGGCAAAATGCCCTTTTATAGCGCCGAACGGCATGACGCGCTTTGCGCGGCGTGAGCGTGCATAGCACGCGGATTATCAAATTGATAATTTCAATTTGAGAATAGTCTCAGTCGTCTACGATCATGCCTTTTTCCATCATGTCGCGGAGCAGTCTGTCCAGATCGGCTGAAGCGACCGCCTCCTCCACATCGAACCGGTCCAGGACCGCCCGGAGCAGATCGTCCTTTGAAACGGGATTCTGCAGTTTTTCCCATACCATCGCAGCCACGTTATTGAGCAGGACGGCACCTTTAAAAACGCCGACATTGTCCCCCGTCGGCATCAGGATATGTTCGTTCATCACGTTTCTCAGAACAAATCCCGGTTTTGCTTTCATATCCGGCTCCTCCTTCAGAATGCGGCCTTTCCGGAAAGCCTCCCGCAGCATGCGCGCATCCTCTTCGGTCTTCCCGCAGAAGATCCGGAGGATCTGAGGGCCGGCGGCAAGCTTCATGATGTTGGCCATCTGCGCCGCCGCGGTCTCCGTATCCCACATGGGAAGAAAACACTGACGCAGCAGCTGCTTTCTGCGCTGCGAGAAGGACATCGCGCGGATATACACCGTATCCGATCGCCTTACGTCAAAAATCACCTTCAGCGGGAAGTGCACATTCCGGAAACACTTTTCCTTGCCGTCCCACGGAACGCCGTACGCTTCCGGCGGGCTGACGCGGATCAGCGGACGGTCGCCGCTGATCCGTTCCGCTTTAAATGTATCCATCCAGGCGTCCGCCCGGGTGGATTTGCCGATACCTGACGGACCGGTGAACGCATAAGCTTCCCCGTCGATCACGATCGCCGAGGAATGCAGCGTGACATATCCCCTCCGGACCAAAGCGCATTCAAGCGCGATCCTGACGAATTGCTCCGCCACCCCCGACACAACAGACCCCTGCATTCCCAGAAGCCGCAGCCTGGCGTAATCACCGCTTGCGAACAGTCCCTGCCGCTCATTTCCCGGCATATGGAAAAACCATCCGTCCGTGATACGGCGATGTGCGAAAGGCCCGGTAAACCGGTCTTCACCGGTCTCCGGCAGGTCGTCCGTCCCTTCCAGCGTCACGTCCGCATCTTCGGCGCCGCAGACAAACGACTCAAAGGACGGCAGTTCATAATATGATCGCAGCGTGATCCCGGCGATCCTGTAGCAGTACATTTTTTCTCTGTATACCGGGCCTGCAGCGGATCAGCAGCCCCAGTAGTCCGTGCTCTGGCATTTATAATACTGACCGTTCGGATCATTGTTATACTTATTCCCTCCGGAAGCCGTGACCACATCGGTATAATCGAATTCGAGCTTTTCGATCTTTGGCGCTTCATACTGTTCCTTCATGGTTCAATCTCCTTCTTTTTCTTTTATTCACATTCCGGCAAATGCCTTACTCCGTGGCGGACAAGATACTTCGTCTGTTCGCACAGCGCGAGCGGCTGCTTCCCCGGTTCAGCGAATCTCATCGTATTGGCCGCGCAGTTATTGCACACTTCGGCATAAGCGCAGCCGTCGCATTCCGGTATCCTCGGCCAGTTGTTGGCTTCGTGGTTCACTCTGGCCCACGCGGCGGCAAATCCCTCCTGAAGGGGAAATGCGCGTATCATCTCCATTCTGTTGCAGGGCATCAAAGTACCCTTCCAGTCCACGACGAAGCTTGACCGGCCGCCGCCGCACCGGAGCCCTTTTTCAGCGCATTCATGGCATGGGCCGCCGAATGGCGGAAGCTGATCCTCGGCTATTTCCACAGGTTCCTCTCCCTTCAGGCTGCGCTGGAACCGGTAGATCCGAAGATACTCCTCAAGCGCCGGATCGTCCTCCTGTCCGGAGCGTCCCGTTTCCTCCCGGGGAGAAAATATACAGGAATTCACTGTGACCGCTCCGGCAAGCTCCGTTCCTGCCCGGACTGTTTCCAAGGCATCCTCTCCCAGCCAGACGCTTGGCGTTACGCTGATGGAGACCGGCAGTCCGGCGCCGATCGCCTTCCGGATGTTTTCCGAAACCGTTTTAAATGCCCTCTGTCCCGTGACCCGTTCATACACGTCGTCGTTCCAGCCATACAGCGTAATATGGATCCCGGAGGGCATATGCTCCCGGAAAAAACGGATCCAACGGTCATCCAGCAGCGAACCGTTTGTCAGGACGGTCACCTCGCATCCCAGGCTGTGCAGATAAAGGAACAGTTCCTCAAATCCCGGATAAGCAAGGCACTCGCCGCCGGAGAGCGTCGCGCTCAACATCCCCGCTTCCCAGGCCCGGCGCATCAAATCCTTCCATTCTGCGACCGTCAGGAGGGACTTCCCCTTCATCTGGTCCGGTGAAAGGCGCACATAGCACATTCCGCAATTGAAATTGCACAGCGGCGTCAGTTCGAACTGACCGGCAACGGGAATCCCTTTTTCCCGGGCTTTATGTCCCAGATAAGCGGCGAGACTGCTGAATTTGCGCGCCCGCTTTTCGTCCCCGGCCCGTACCCGCTCGAGAAATTCAAACGCGTTTTTCGCCTGTTCCATACATTTGTTCCTTCTCGCCGCGCAGGTGTATTCAGGACCGGCAGCATACGCTTTTTGCTCCCGCCGCTTCTGTTTCACAGAACATTCATCATTTTAATTGTAATTTTATACAATGTCAACGCTCCGGAAGTAATTTTCTAAAACGTTTTCGGAAATTAACGGAGCAAAACTTACGTTTCGCAACAAATAATAAGGATCAGCAAATTTTGCTGTTTGTTGCCGCGCGCAAAACATCCGCAAGAGATCACTCGTCCCGCAGGAAAAAAACACGGACGTTTCTCGGTGTCCGTCGTCATATCTGCCCTGAAAAAAGCGGACATCCGGGACCCGCCCGGACATCCGCAAATCTTTTTTGCCTCGTTTTAGCTTACACGGCGTCGGAAGTCTTCAGTCCTTCCTCTCCTCCTGCTCCTTCTGGATCTCCGGGATGCCGGAATACATCGGCTTCACGTCCTTTTTGCCCCGGATGACCCGGTCGGAGTAGTTCTTTGTGATCTTCACCACCAGGGCGCTCAGGCACACCACACCGATCAGGTTGGGGATGGCCATCAGGCCGTTGAAGGTATCGCTCAGGTCGATGGCCAGGGACACGTCGATGACGGTGGCGAAGGCGACCATGGCGATAAAAAGAATCTTGTACAGCAGGGTCGATCTGGTGCCGAACAGGTATTCCCAGGCCTTGGTTCCGTAATAGCTCCAGCCGAGGATGGTGGTGAAGGCGAACAGCGTCACCGCCACCGCCAGGAAAACGCCGCCGAAGGTGCCGAAGCTCTTTGTAAAGGCTTCGGTGGCCAGGCCCAGCTTGGTGGCGCCGGAAACGGAAGCGCCGGTCCCCATATCCACCACGCCTGTTGTCAGGATCACCAGGGCCGTGCAGGTGCATACGATAATGGTGTCGGCGAACACCTCGAAGATGCCCCACAGGCCCTGCACCACCGGCTCCTTCACGTTGGACGCGGAGTGGACCATGACCGAGGAACCGAGGCCTGCCTCGTTGGAAAAGACGCCCCGCTTGAAGCCCCAGGTCATGGCCTGGGCGATAATCGCGCCTCCCACGCCGCCCGCGGCGGACTTGAAATTGAAGGCCCCTGAGAAGATGGCCCCGAAGGCGGCGGGTACTTTGGAAGCGTTCATCACGATGATGATCAGGGAGCCGATGATGAAAAAGACGGCCATGAAGGGCACGATCTTTTCATTGGTGGTGGCGATGCGCTTAAGGCCTCCAAGGATCACCAGGGAGAGGAAGACCACCAGCACCGCGGCGGTGACGATGTTCACGGTGTTCCCGCCGGCGGGGATCATGGCGTTGAGGCTCTCGGTAATGGACGCTACCTGCCCCATGTTGCCGATGCCGAAGGACGCCACCACGGCGAAAATCGAAAACAGCACCGCCAGTACCGCGCCGGCCTGTTTGCCGTATTTCATCCTGCCGACGCCGTCCTTCAGGTAATACATGGCGCCGCCGCTCCACTCGCCCTTTTCATTGCGGCGGCGGAAATAGATGCCCAGAACGTTTTCGGAATAATTGGTCATCATGCCCACGATCGCCGCGATCCACATCCAGAACACCGCGCCGGGGCCGCCCATGGTGATGGCGTAGGCCACGCCCGCGATGTTGCCGGTGCCGATGGTGGCGGAAAGGGCCGTGCAAAGGGACTGGAACTGGGAAATGGAATGCCGGTCGCGGCTTTCCCGGATGCCGGTATCCCTGCGGAACAGGCCGCCGATGGTGTTCTTCCACATGTGCCCGAAACGGCGGAACTGGAAAAACTTTGTCAGCACCGTCATCAGGATGCCCGTGCCGATCAGGAGCACCAGCGCCGGTACACCCCATACGACGCCGTTGACCGCCGCATTGATATCCGCGATGGTCTGTGTGATTCCGTTCATGGCTTCAACCGTCCTTCGTCAGCGCGCGAAAAAACCGCATGACTCTTCCGGCGCTTTTTTAGTCATGCAATTATATCCGTTTTCCCGGGGGCTTATCAATGCGCCGAAAGCCGTGGGCTGTCTTAATTCTGTTTTTTTGACGTCCCGGACCCCCCGCCGTCCGGACAATCAGGTTTTTTCAAACCCCCGCGTCCAGTCGGTGCACAGCAGAAACACCAGGAACACCAGCGTGGAAAGGGACCAGGTGATGGGATAGGCCCAGGCGATGGCGGTGAATTCCCTCCAGCGGGACAGGGCGAAGGCCGCAAACAGGATGCGAACCCCGCACCAGAAAAACAGCATGGTCAGCATCGGCACCACGGATTTCCCGCACCCCCGGAGCACCCCCGCAGCGCAGTGTGAAAAGGACAGAAGGCAGTAAAACAGCGTGGTCACCCGGGCGTAGGCCATGCCGTATTCCACGCTCCGCATGTCCGGGGCGAAAAACCGCAGGAGCGGCTCCGCGCCGAAATAAAAGGCCAGCCCCACCGCCTCGGCGAAGACCATCCCGAAAACGATGCCGAAAACGGCTCCCCGCCTGGCGCGCCTGTATTCCCCGGCCCCCAGGTTCTGGCTGACGAAGGTGGGCAGGGACATGGACATGCTGTTCACCGGCAGGAAGGCGAAACCTTCTATTTTGGAATAGGCGCCGTGACCGCTCATGGCGTATGCGCCGAAGGAATTGATGTGGCTCTGCAGCACCAGGTTTCCCACGCTGATGACCGCCCCCTGCACCCCGGTGGGGATGCCCTGCAAAAGCACCTGCTTCATGATGCCGGGATACAGGCGCATATCCTTCCATCTCAGCCGGCTGTCGTCCCCCGCCCGGGCCATGTGCAGGAAACACAGCGCGGCGCTGACCCCCTGGGAGATCACCGTGGCCCAGGCCGCGCCGGCAACGCCCATTTTGAGCCCCGCCACAAACAGCAGGTCCAGCGCCACGTTCAGGAGGGACGATACCAGCAGGTATCCGAGGGGATGCAGGCTGTCCCCCAGGGCACGCATCACCGACATGCCGATGTTGTACATGATCACGGTGGACACGCCGCCGAAATAGACCCCGTAATAGGTCAGCGCATCGGGCATCACGTCCGCGGGGACGTTCATCCACACCACCACGCGCCTCACCAAAGCCAGGCCCGTGAAGGTGGCCAGAAGGGACGCGCACAGGCCCATCACCACATTGGTGTGCACCGCCCGCCGGGTGTTTTCCCGGTCCCTTGCGCCGAAATACCGGCTGATGATCACGCCGCCGCCCACCGAGATGCCGTTGAAGAAGCCGATGATCAGGAAGATCACGTTCCCGGCGGAGGAAACGGCGGCAAAAGCCTCGTTGGTGGCGAAATTGCCCACCACCCAGGCGTCCGCCATGTTGTAGAACTGCTGCAGCAGCTGCCCCAGGAACAGGGGAAAGGCGAACAAAAGCATCTGCCTTGGGATGGACCCCTCCGTCAGGTTTGTCCGTCGGTTTTTCAGAAGACTGGGTGATTTCATGTTCTCTCCATGACGAGCGCCGCGACAAACGGCTCCCCGAAATATGCGGCCGTCTGTTGAAGCGCAAAAGCGTTCCTTTGCCGGGCCGGGTATGCATACAAGCTTTATATCCCAAACGGCATCCCCTGTCAAGGTATGGGCCATCATATGCCGCGGCTCACACATGAATTATGAGCCGGTTTATTTTGTTGCATATTCATTTCAGAATATTACAAAAGTATTGCCATAAGGCTTTATCACCCGTCATGTCGAAAGATAAAACGAGGTGATAAAAGATGAAGAAGTTCTTTGAAACGTTAACAGATACGCGGCAGCAGGCGAAAGTACGGTGCAACTTCGATGACGACTGCCTCGAATAAGTGATGGGGTCAATTCATGCGTGAGCCGTGATCCAAGCAAAAAAAGCTTTACAAACACTCAAATTCTGTTTACAATAAATAGGAACCGGATGGAGGTGCGCTTGAACGGTTTTGAATTTATCGAAGATCTTCGCAGGCAGAATGGAAACCAGGTGCAGCACTTCAAAGCTTTCTCCCGTTATCTGGAAGGCAAGGCAAGGGAAATGGGTGTCCCGCTCTCCGGTCAGTTTGAGCTGACACCCCTGTGCAACTTCAGTTGCAAAATGTGCTACGTCCATCTGGATGCCGGCCAGTTGTCTGGCCGGAAAGTCCTCTCGACGGATACCTGGAAAGGTCTGATGCGCCAGGCATGGGAAGCGGGGATGCTGCATGCATCCCTGACCGGCGGAGAATGCCTGACCTACCCTGGTTTTGACGAGCTGTTCCTGTATCTGCAGAGCCTGGGTTGCACCATTTGTGTGCTGACCAACGGATACTTGCTGGATGACCGGCGGATCGCGTTCTTCCGGCAGCATAAGCCGGCGGGAATCCAGATCACGCTGTACGGATGGAACAATGACGTCTATGAGCGGGTGACCGGGCAGCCTGCTTTTGATACTGTGATCGAGAACATCCGAAAAGCCGCGGACGCCGGCCTCAACGTTGATCTGGTGGTGACGCCGAACCGATATCTTGGCGAGGATGTGTTGGAAACCGTGCGTCTCGGAAAGCGCTTGGATAAAGGCCTCGTCGTCAATACCAGTCTCTTTGCTCCCCGGGAGGAAACCGGACGCTCCCGACAGGAGGATAACATAGATGCGGACCAATATATCCGCATTTACAGGCTTATGAACGAGCTGGCCGGCCGGGAGACAAAGGAAATCGATCCTGACAGGCTTCCTCCGGTCGGCGGCCCTTTCCATGAGTGTACGCAGTGCGGCCTTCGGTGTGGAGGCGGACGTTCAGCGTTTGTCATAGACTGGAAGGGAACGATGATGCCCTGCAACCGGCTGAACGTCGTTCATGCCGATCCCATCGGGGAAGGGTTTAAGGAGGCGTGGGCCAAGATCAACCGTGAGGCGGAAAGCTGGCCTCGGGTCCCGGAGTGCGAGGGCTGTGCCTACCGAAGCGTTTGCAGCATCTGCGCGGCATCAATGCTCCGATATGCCGAGCCCGGCAGACAGCCGATTGAACTGTGTGAATTAGTCCGGTACTATATCCAGCACGGGGTAATGAAAATACCGGAATGCGAATGAGTATAGGTGCGAGTTGACATTTCATTCATATGGCAGCGTATAAAGCACTTATATAACTAAAAAGGAGAAGAAAGAAAATGAAAGAAGAGTATGAAGCGCCGAAAGTGGAACGGTTGGATTTCGACTACGCTGATAACGTGACTGCTTCCGGTCCCGCTCTGACCGATGCAGCCACTACTCAATGGTGGAAGTGCGAAACAAGGATTGTAGATGTAAAGAACATTCAAGGCACAGTATGCGAGTATCTCTAATCTGACCTTCTGTATGATCAATGAATGGACGATCGAACTGCAGCTCATGCTGTTTGGTCGTCCATTCATTTTTTCTGTCAGACGGAAAATACATTTATCCCAATTTCCTGCAAAAACGATCTGGATCCTTTTTTCTGCCGTATGCCGGGCTATCACGCATCTGCCTTGTGATACCGAATCTGTTCCCCGTTCATTTGGATCCGGATATCCTCACCCGTCGGTTTCCCGGACGGAATCCAGATACCTGGTCAGGCATTCCGCGATCCGGCTGTCGATGCTTTCCTTATCGTCCTGACTGATCGGGCGGCCCAGCAGAAGATCGTTAAGATCGTTAGCCAATTTGAATTCATTCATGAACAGCTTCAGGTTCATTTCTATATCCGCTTTGGGCATTCGGAAGTAATAAAACTGAGCGTCCAGGGTCGTCCGTTCCAGGCGGGCCGCCAGTTCCGGCAGGGTGATCTCCCCGGAAGCGTAGTATGTGAGCAGCGCGGGAACAAAGCTCACCGGGCTGTTCATCATCGCATGGGACGCTGCTGTTTCCTTTGCCAGGGTTTCAAGGTTTTGCGGCATTGTTTTTCCCTCCGTTCTCGGCTGACATGACTGTCCGCGTTTTCCTCTGCTGAATATTCGGCCTTCACGCGCAAAAACCTTTTTGGGCGGAAAGGATCGCCCGCGCCGCCGGTCCATGGAAACCGGAAGGCGGCAGATCATGAGGAACATATTCAAACATGGTCCGGTTTCTCTCTGGCGGGGGCGGTCAATTTATGGTATACTTTTTCAGCGCCCCGAAAAACCGTCCTTGCCGAAACCCGATTTTCTCATCCGGAGGAAAAGCCATATGAAATTCATTTCCTGGAACGTCAACGGCCTGCGCGCCTGCCTTCAGAAGGGCTTCATGGATTATTTCACCGCCCAGTCGGCCGACTTTTTTTGCCTGCAGGAGACCAAGATGCAGCCGGACCAGGCGCAGGTGCCCGCCGAGGGGTATCACGTCTTCTTCAATTCTGCCGAAAAAAAAGGCTACAGCGGCACCGCGATCTTCGCAAAGGATCCCCCTTTGTCCGCGAACATGGGCATCGGCATCCCGGAGCACGACCGTGAAGGCCGGGTGATCACCCTGGAATACCCGGAGTTTTTCCTTGTGACCGTATACACCCCCAACGCCCAGCGGGGACTGACGCGGCTTGACTACCGCATGCAATGGGAAACGGATTTCCAGGCGTACCTCCACGCCCTGGACGAAAAAAAGCCCGTGATCGTCTGCGGGGACATGAACGTGGCCCACAGGGAGATTGACCTGAAAAACCCGAAGTCCAACGAAAACAACGCCGGCTTCACCAAAGAGGAGCGCGGCAGGATGACGGAGCTGCTCTCAAACGGCTTCACCGACACCTTCCGTTTCCTGCATCCGGACCTGGCCAACGTCTATTCCTGGTGGAGCTATATGTTCCACGCCCGGGAAAACAACGCCGGGTGGCGCATCGACTATTTCCTGGTGTCCGACCGGCTGCGCCCCCGCATCCGGGACGCGCGCATCGACACCGACGTCATGGGCAGCGACCACTGCCCGGTGGTATTGGAAATGGACCTGTGAACGTAAAAAAATGTACAGAAAAAGAACACCAAACCCCTCCCGCTCACGCCGCCGAGATTGACTTTCCACGCGGCGCATGCTAAAATCATCAGAGCCGATGGGACAGGCGTTCGGCCCTCGCCGGCGATGTTCCGCCGCCGTATCGCGATCAACATGCAGTCCGGCCCGACGGACTGCATTTTTTTATCCGACCCGGCTTTTTCGTTTATCGGCCTTTCCCAACGATCAACGGAGGTTCTTTCCATGCTGATGACCGGCGCCAAAATACTGCTGGAGTGCCTGATGGAGCAGAAGGTGGACACCATTTTCGGCTATCCCGGCGGCACCATCCTGAACGTATACGACGAGCTTTCCTTCTACGAGGCGGACGGCAGGCTTCGCCATATCCTGACCGCCCACGAGCAGGGCGCCTGCCACGCCGCTGACGGGTATGCCCGCGCCACCGGCAAAGTGGGCGTATGCTTCGCCACCTCGGGCCCCGGCGCCACCAACCTGGTCACCGGCATCGCCACGGCCTACCTGGATTCCTCCCCCATCGTGGCCATCACCTGCAACGTGTCCAGGGGCCTCATCGGCAAGGATTCCTTCCAGGAGGTGGACATCACCGGCGTCACGATGCCCATCACCAAATGCAATTTCCTGGTCCGCAGTGTGGACGAGCTTGCCGACGTGGTGCGCGAAGCCTTTGCCATCGCCCGCTCGGGCCGTCCCGGACCGGTGCTGATCGATATTCCCAAGGACGTGACCGCCCAGAAGGCGGAATACGAAAAGCTGCCCCGCCGGGAGCATTCCTCCCATGGCAAGCTGGGCGATCTGATGCGCCGCGCCTCCCACGATTTCAAGGCGCCCGAACCGGATATGAAGGACGTCAGCCGCCTGGCGCAGATGATCCGCGAAAGCAAAAAACCCATGATGATCTGCGGCGGCGGCGTGGTGCGCTCCCGCGCCCACGAGGAAATGGCCGCCCTGGCCAGCCGCATCGACGCGCCCGTGGCCATCACCGTGATGGGCGCCGGCGGCTTTTCCGGCCGCAGCAAGCTGACCACCGGCATGATCGGCATGCACGGTTCCCAGGCCAGCAACCGGGCGGTGGACGAGTGCGACCTGCTGATCGCCGTGGGCTGCCGCTTTTCCGACCGGGTGGCCCTGAAGCCAGATTCCTTCGCCCGCAACGCCAGGATCGTCCAGATCGACATCGACCGCAGCGAGATCAACAAAAACGTGCGGACCGACCACCACATCATCGGGGACGCGAAGCACGTGCTCAGCATGCTGCTGGACCTGATCCCGGAGCAGCTGGACCACAGCGAATTCAAGAAATTCGTGTTCTCCTTCAAGACCGAGACCGAATACGACCACGCGGAAAACCGCCTGACCCCCAGCCAGGTGCTGGGCACGGTCGCCCGCGTGTGCCCGCAGGATTCCATCATCTCCACCGACGTGGGCCAGCACCAGATGTGGGCCATACAGCATTTCCATTTTGATTATCCCGGCCAGCTGCTCACCTCCGGCGGTTTCGGCACCATGGGCTTCGGTCTGGGCGCCGCCCTGGGGGCCAAGGCCGCGTTCCCCGAAAAGTGCGTCATCCACGTGACCGGCGACGGCGGCTTCCGCATGAACTGCAACGAGTTGGCCACCGAGCAGTACTACAACCTGAAGGTCATCCACATCCTGTTCAACAACGGCACCCTGGGCATGGTACGGCAGTGGCAGAACCTGATCTACCAGAAGCGCTTCACCGAGACCACCCTGGACCGGGCCCCGGACTTTGTGAAGCTGGCCGACGCCTACGGCCTGCACGGCAGGAGGGTCACCACCCAGGAGGAGCTGGAGACGGCCCTGAACGAGGCCCTCGCCTGCGATACCGGCTACATCGTCGACTGCGCCATCGACATCGACGAAATGGTGCGCCCCATGGTGGGCGGCGGCAGCCACATCACCGAGTTCATGCTCAATTAAAGGAGGGACAGGGAAAATGAACGAGAACAAAAGATGGACCCTGGCCGTCCTGGTGGACAACGAGGCCGGCGTGCTTTCCCGGGTGGCGCGGCTGTTTTCCGGCAAGGGCTACAACATTGAATCCCTGGCCGTGGGCGCCACCGACGATATCCAGGTGAGCCGCATCACCATCGAGGTCAACGCCTACGAGGACCAGGTGACGCTGCTCACCAACCAGCTGCGCAAGCTGATCTGCGTCCATTCCGTCAAAATCCTGGACGATTCCCACGCCATCCGCAGGGAGCTGCTTCTGATGAAGGTGCTGTGCTCCACCGCCGAGACCCGCAACGAGATCATCCAGATCGGCAACATTTTCAGGGCGTCCATCATCGACGTCTCCAAGTCTTCCATCACCCTGGCCCTCATCGGCGACGAAAGGAAGACCGAAGCCATCCAAAACCTCCTTCGGGAGTTTGGCATCCTCGAACTGGTGCGCACCGGCATGGTGGCGCTGGAACGCGGACAATACACCATCGACGAGCAGACCAAAGAAAAAGGAGAATTTGATTATGGCAAAAATGTATTACGAGAAGGACTGTGATCTTTCCAGGCTCGACGGCAAAAAAATCGCCATCATCGGCTACGGCTCCCAGGGCCACGCCCACGCCCAGAACCTGCGCGACAGCGGCTGCGACGTCATCGTCGGTTTGCGCCCGGGCAAAAGCTGGAAGAAAGCCTCCGACGACGGCTTCACCGTCATGACCGTGGCCGAGGCCGCCAAGGCCGCCGACATCATCATGATGCTGGTCAACGACGAGCGCGCCGCCGACATCTACCGCGAGAGCGTCGCCCCGAACCTCTCCGCCGGCAAGGCCATTGCCTTCGCCCACGGCTTCAATATCCGCTACCAGCAGATCGTTCCTCCCGCCGACGTGGACGTGTTCATGGCGGCCCCCAAGGGCCCCGGCCACACCGTGCGCGGCACCTATGTGGCCGGCAAGGGCGTGCCCTGCCTGGTGGCCGTGGAACAGGACGCTTCCGGCAAGTGCCTTGACATCGCCCTGGCCTACATCGCCGGCATCGGCGGCGCCCGCGCCGGCATCATGGAGACCACCATGCACGACGAAACCGAGACCGATCTCTTCGGCGAACAGACCGTCCTTTGCGGCGGCGTCGTGGACCTGATGCAGTGCGGCTTCGAGGTGCTCTGCGAGGCCGGCTACGCCCCCGAGAACGCCTATTTCGAGTGCATCCACGAAATGAAGCTGATCGTCGACCTGATCAACAAGGGCGGCATCGCGGCCATGAACTACTCCATTTCCGACACCGCCGAATACGGCGAATACGTTTCCGGCCCCCGCGTCCTGCCCCACGAGCAGGTGAAGGAAAACATGCGCGCCGTGCTCAGGGACATCCAGGACGGCACCTTTGCCGGCAAATGGATTGCCGAAAACAAGAACGGCCGCACCTTCTTCAATTCCAAGCGCGCCCAGCTGGCGAAGCATCCGATGGAGATCATCGGCAAGGAGCTGCGTGACAACATGCTCTGGAAGGATTCCGGCGACGGCGACAAGGGCCTGGACAGCGCCAGCAACTGATTCTTTTTCGGGGGAAGGGCCGAAAGCCTTTCCCTCTTTCCGTCTTTCCGGGGCACACGCCCCGTCCCATTCACCGATGAGAGAGTCGAGTATGGGAAAAGGCGTACTCTTTTGATTTCCGCGCCGGTGAAGGCAAGAAAAAACTTCAGGAGGTAACTTTATCATGCTTTCCGATCAGATCAAGCAGGGCGTGGAACGCGCCCCGAACCGCAGCCTGCTGTTTGCCCTGGGCATGACAGAAGAAGACATGAAGCGCCCGCTCATCGGCGTGGTATGCTCCTATAACGAGATCGTGCCCGGCCACATGAACCTGGACAAGATCGCCGAGGCGGTCAAGGCGGGCGTGTACGCCGCCGGCGGCACGCCGGTGATGTTCCCGGCCATCGCGGTCTGCGACGGCATCGCCATGGGGCACGTGGGAATGAAGTATTCCCTGGTCACCCGCGATCTGATCGCGGATTCCACCGAGGCCATGGCCATCGCCCACCAGCTGGACGGCCTGGTCATGATCCCCAACTGCGATAAAAACGTGCCCGGCCTTCTGATGGCCGCGGCCCGCATCAACGTGCCCGCCATCTTCGTATCCGGCGGCCCCATGCTGGCCGGCCATCTGAAGGACGGCCGCCGCACCTGCCTCAGCCACATGTTCGAGGCGGTAGGCGCCTATCACGCCGGCACGCTGGACGAAAAGGGCGTCCTGGATTACGAGGAGAACGCCTGCCCCTCCTGCGGCTCCTGCTCCGGCATGTACACCGCCAATTCCATGAACTGCCTGACCGAGGCCATCGGCATGGGCCTTTCCGGCAACGGCACCGTTCCGGCGCCCTATTCCGCCCGCCTCAGGCTGGCCAGGCGCGCCGGCATGCAGGTGATGGAGCTGGTGCGCAAAAACATCCGCCCCAGGGACATCATGACCGCCGCCGCGTTCCATAACGCCGAAACCGTCGACATGGCCCTTGGCTGCTCCACCAACACCATGCTGCACCTCCCGGCCATCGCCCACGAGGCCGGCGTGGAAATCAGCCTGGACATGTCCAACGAAATCTCCGCCCGCACTCCCAATCTGTGCCATCTGGCCCCCGCCGGGGACACCTTCATGGAGGACCTGGACCGGGCCGGCGGCGTGTACGCGGTGATGAAGGAGCTGGCCGACGCCGGCCTTCTGGATACCTCCGTTATGACCTGCACCGGGAAGACCATGGGCGAAAACATCGCGGAGGCCCGCAACCTGGACGAAAGCATCATCCGGCCCGTTTCCAACCCCTATTCCAAAACCGGCGGCATCGCCGTGCTCAAGGGCAATCTGGCCCCCAACGGGTGCGTGGTGAAGCAGAGCGCCGTGGCCCCGGAAATGATGGTCCACACCGGTCCCGCCCGGGTGTTCGACAGCGAGGAGGACGCCATCCGCGCCATCTATGGCAAGGAGATCAGGCCCGGCGACGTCGTGGTTATCCGCTATGAAGGGCCCAAAGGCGGCCCGGGCATGCGCGAGATGCTCAACCCCACCTCCGCCATCTGCGGCATGGGCCTTGGCGAAAGCGTGGCTCTGATCACCGACGGCCGGTTCTCCGGCGCCACCCGCGGCGCTTCCATCGGCCACGTCAGCCCCGAGGCGGCCGCCGGCGGCAACATCGCCCTGGTCCGCGAGGGCGACATCATCTCCATCGACATCCCCAAATGCGCCATCCGCCTGGAGGTGTCCGACGAGGAGCTGGCCGCGCGCAGGAAGGCATGGGTATGCCCCGAGCCGAAAATCAAAACGGGCTACCTTGCCCGCTACGCCAAACTGGTGTCCTCCGCCGACCGCGGCGCCATTCTGGAATAAACCGGGCCTTACCCGATGAATCCCGGAGGATTATATGCACACACTGGCTTCCCGGCTTCTGCTATACGCATCCGATGATCCGGATTCCGTCCTGAATACCCTTGCCCGCCTTTCGGAGCGCGTTTCCCCTCCCCCATGCGCCTTCCCCGGCGCGGAGGAGGAAAACGCGGTCCGGAACGGTTCTCTTTCCCGCCCGGATTATGACTGGATCCTTTCCTACCGCCTGACGGCCAAACGGATCCTGTCCCTGGAGGAAACCTACCGCATCTCGGGCAACCTGTGGCAGGCGTACCTGGCTTTTCACCTGGCCACCGACGACAACCCCTTCACCCGGGCATGCGCTCTGGGCCTGGGGCCCAGCTCCCTGAGGGAGGTGGCCCGCCGGGAGGCAAAGGTATGGTTCGATCTGTTTCATTACGATTTCAGCGTCCTGGATAAAAAAGCCGGCGCGCCGTTCTTCGCTTCCCTGATGGACGAATGGGACAACGCCGGGCGCATGGGCGGCAACGACGCCGGCGATAAGCTGCTTGTCCTCAGGGAAAGGCTGGCCGCCGCCGGGGATCCGGACACCTTCCTGGAGCTTCTGGCCGACTTTATCCGCCAGAACGGCTGCGGACTCAGCTGCCTGCACAAGGCCTTCCGCGTCGTCCCGGGGCCCGTATTCCGCCTGGAGCCGGTGGACCGCACCTCTTCGGTCACCCTGGACGACCTGATCGGCTGCGAGCGCCAGAAAAAGCAAATGACCGAAAACCTGGAAGCCTTCATGAACGGCCTGCCCTTCAACCATATGCTGCTTTACGGCGACGCCGGCACCGGGAAATCCACCAGCGTCAAGGCGCTTTTGAACATGTACGCTCCCCGGGGCCTGAGGCTGATCGAGGTACGCAAGCAGCAATTGGAACACCTGGAAGCGGCCATCGAACACTGCCGCAAACGGAGCAGCCGTTTCCTGATCTGCATCGACGATCTGTCCTTTGAGGAAAACGAAACCGGCTACAAGCACCTCAAGGCCGTCATCGAGGGCGGCGTCAGGGACGATCCGCCCAATGTGATGCTGGTGGCCACCTCCAACCGCCGTCACCTGGTCCGGGAGGACTGGAAGGACCGGTCGGACATGGAGCATTCCGGCGACGTCCACCGCAGCGACACCCTGGAGGAAAAGCTTTCCCTTGCGGCCCGCTTCGGCTGCGCGGTCTGTTTTTCCGTCCCCAACCCGAAGGGCTATCAGGAAATCGTCTCCGCCATCTACAAAAGGGAAGGCGGACAGGGCATGGAAGAAGACGAGCTTCGCCGTCTCGCCAGCGCCTGGGAGATCCGCCACGGCGGCCCCAGCGGGCGCACCGCCCGGCAGTTCGTCAACGGCCTTCTGGCCCGGGAGCGGCGGAAGGAAACCGAATAAAGCAGGAAATAAAACAGAACGCGGCCTTCACCGTTTTTTCGGTGAAAGCCGCGTTCTGTTCTGTCCGTCACGCCTCCGCGACGCACTCCACCTCCACCCGGACGCCCTTGGGGAGGTCCTTCACGGCCACGCAGCTGCGGGCCGGGAGCGAGGGGAAGTATTTGGCGTAGACGGCGTTGAAGGCGGCGAAATCGCCCATGTCCGCAAGGAAGCACACGGTCTTGACCACCCGGTCCGGCCCGCTGCCGGCCGCCTCGAGCACGGCCTTCAGGTTCAGGCACACGCGCTCGGTCTGCTCCTCGATGGTGACCGCTTTCACGGTGTTATCCGCGGGATCGATGGCAATCTGGCCGCTGGTGAAGACCAGCCCGCCGGCGACGACAGCCTGGGAATAGGGGCCCACCGCCGCGGGGGCCTTGTCGGTGTGGATGATGCGCATGGTTTAATCCTCCTTATACCCTGTTTGTTATACGATCTTGAAGCCCTCCGCCTTCAGGGCCTCCCTGATGGCGTTGACCTGATCATAATTGACGGTCTCCATCTTGATGCGCAGATAGCAGCCGTTGACGGATTCGGTGGAGAAGGCGTGCTCGTGATGCACCTCGGTCACGTTTCCGCCGCAGTCGGCGATAATGCGGCTGACGTCCTTCAGCTGGCCGGGCTTGTCGATCAGTTCGAGCTTCAGCGTGCAGCACCGTCCGGTCTTCATCAGGCCGCGCTCGATTACCCGGTTCAGAATGGTCACGTCGATATTCCCGCCGGAGATCAGCGAAATCACTTTTTTCCCCTCCAGGGGCAGCTTTTCGAACATGGCCGCCGCCACGCTGACGGCGCCCGCGCCTTCGGCGATCATCTTCTGCTTTTCGATCAGGCTCAGGATGGCGCCGCTGATTTCGTCCTCGTTGACCAGGACAATGTCGTCCACATACCGGGACACCGCGTCAAAGGTATGGACCCCGGGCTGCTTCACCGCGATGCCGTCGGCGATGGTGGAAACGGCGTCCAGCGTTTCGATCTTCCCGTCCCGGACGCTGTTGTACATGCCGGGCGCGCCGACGGCCTGCACGCCGTACACCTTCACCTGGGGCCGGATCTGCTTGACGGTGAAAGCCACGCCGCTGATCAGGCCGCCCCCGCCGATGGGCACCAGGATGGCGTCGATGTCGTCCATCTCGTTCAGGATCTCCAGGCCGATGGTCCCCTGCCCGGCAATCACGCTTTCGTCGTCGAAGGGATGGACGAAGGTGAAGCCCTCGCTGTCCTTCAATTCCAGCGCCTTTCTGTAGGCGTCGTCGTACACCCCCGGCACCAGGACCACCTCGGCCCCGAAGCCGCGGGTGGCCTCCACCTTGCTGATGGGCGCGCTGTCCGGCAGGCAGATGACGCTGCGGATGCCGGATTTGCTGGCCGCCAGGGCTACGCCCTGGGCATGGTTCCCGGCCGAGCACGCCACCACGCCGCGCTTTTTTTCCTCCTCGGTCAGCATCGCCATTTTGTATCCCGCGCCGCGCACCTTGAAGGAGCCGGTGATCTGCAGATTTTCGGGCTTCAGGTACAATTCGCAGTGCGGCGCGATCCCGTACGCGCGCACAACCGCCGTTTTGCGGATAATGGGCCTGAGCACCGTCTGGGCCCGGAACACTTCCTCAAGCCTGATCATGTCTTTTTATCTTTTCCTTTCCCGTTCCGTATCATCGCGGGCCGGACGGCCAAAGCGGAACAGCAACATGGTACGCTTTCGCCCCCTTCTTTGTCAAGCCGTCCAAATCATGCTTCTGCGCCCGGCATTCCCGTGATATACCGAAGCCGGGTGAAACACGGGGAGGTTATACCAAATGAAATACCCGCGTCCCGGACGGCGCGGCCGCGCTTTGGGGCCTTCGGGGTCAGGACCGTCCGACTGCAAACGCGGGAATAAAAGGACCCGGGCGCAATGGGAAGGAGAATGTAAAAAAACCACGTATACGCTCAAAAGATTGACAACCCGCAGCCGGCGGCTTTATAATATGCTCAACGTAAATCAATATTTCACACGAAAGGCGGTACCTTCATGTACAAAAAACTGATTTCTCTCTTCCTCGCCATGGCGCTTCTCCTCGCGGCGGGCTCCGCCCTGGCCGCCGACACAGCCCACGCCACCACCCAATCCTTCCTGGACATCCTGGACGACGAAGGCATCATCTACAACTGGCGCGGCACCGACGACGAAGGCTATGATATCCTGACGGTATCCTACGAAGGAGACAATAAGGACACCATCCGTACCACCTGGTCCTTCTCCGCCACCAAGATCGACATCTCCGTGTGGGATATCATCACCTATAAGCAGAGCGATTATTACAATGTTCTGGAAGCCTGCAACGCCCTGAACAAGCAGTACAGCTATGTTCGTTTCGTCGTGGACACCTCCGACAATACTGTCTACGCCGACTACCAGATCCGCCCGATGGAGGACGACGTCAGCGCCTCCTGCCGGAAGATGCTTTCCCTGATGGTGCAGATCGTCGACCTGGCCTACCCGACCCTGGAGCCCTACAACAAGTAATCCCGATCCGTATCCTGTGGGGAAGCCGGTCCCGCCGGCTTCCCCTTTTCGCTGTTTTTTTAGTGTACCGCCGCGCTTAATTCATTGATTCCCCCTGCCCGATCCCTGTATAATATCCGGGACGCGGATGTTTCCGCGCCTCGCGGCGTGCGCGGAAGCCGCGCCCCGGACCAACGATGAAAGAGGCTCACACCGCTATGGAAATGCAGATGGAATTCGTCCGCAGGCTGCCCATCCCCCAGGAACTGAAGCGCCAGTTTCCCGTCAGCGATACGATCCGGAAAATCAAGGAAAAGCGCGACGGGGAGATCCGGGACATCCTTGAGGGCAGGGACGACCGCCTTCTCCTGATCATCGGCCCCTGCAGCGCCGACAGGGAGGACGCGGTGCTTGAATACATGGAAAGGCTGGCCGGCGTGCGGGAAAAGGTCAGCGAGCGCCTGTTCATCATTCCCCGGGTATACACCAACAAGCCCCGCACCCGGGGCGTGGGCTACAAGGGCATGCTGCATCAGCCGGACCCGGAGAAGGAAGAGGACATGCTGCAGGGCATCATCGCCATCCGTGAGATGCACACCCGCATCGTGGCGGAGACCGGCTTTACCTGCGCCGAGGAAATGCTGTACCCCAGCAACCACCGCTACCTCAGCGACCTTTTGAGCTATGTCGCCGTAGGCGCCCGCAGCGTGGAAAACCAGGAGCACCGCATCGTCGCCAGCGGCATCGGGGTGCCCGCGGGCATGAAAAACCCCACCGGGGGCGACCTGAGCGTGATGATGAACGCCGTTTCCGCCTCTCAGAGCCCGCAGAAATTCATTTACCGGGGCTGGGAGGTCAAGACCCGCGGCAACCCCCTGACCCACTGCATCCTGAGGGGCTATGTGGACCGTTTCGGCCGCAGCCATCCCAATTACCATTACGAGGACCTGCGGGACGTGCTGGACCTGTACCGGGCCGACCCGACCCTCCGGAACCCGGCTGTGGTGGTGGATACCAACCACAGCAACAGCGGCAAAAGATATATGGAGCAGATCCGCATCTCCAGCGACGTGATGCACTCCCGCCGGGTGGACAGCGAAATCCGGCAGCTGGTCAAGGGCCTGATGATCGAAAGCTATCTGGAGGACGGCGCCCAGAAAATCGGGGAAGGCGTCTACGGAAGGTCCATCACCGACCCCTGCCTGGGATGGGAAAAATCCGAAAGGCTGATCATGGACCTGGCGGAGCAGGCCTGATCCTGTTCATTGCAAACGGCCCGGCGCACCTTCAAACCGTGCGCCGGGCCGTTTCCGCTGTCAAATATGAAGACGCCGCGGTCAGCGGCCCTTCCGTCACTCCTTCCCGGCGTTCGCGCCGATTGACCGCATGACCTTCTTTTCGTCGTAGGCCATCAGGATCACCGCGCCCAGGACGCAGAAGCAGACGGCCACGACGGCCACGATGCGCAGGCCCTGGGGGGAGGCGGTCAGGTCGTTGCTGGTCCTGTCCTGGGTGGTGCCCAGCACCGCCAGGGAGGTGAACACCAGCATGGCAATGGACTGGCCCAGTTTCATGGCAAAGGTCCTGGCGGCGAAGAACATGCCCTCGCGCCTTTCACCCGAGGTGACGGCATCCTCCTCCGCCACGTCGGCCACGATGGACTGGGGAATGATGCCCAGCAGCGCCATGGGGAAGGCGGAAATGACCACCACCAGCACGCCGGGGAGCATGCCCGTCAGCGGCCCCACGCCGATCAGCGCGGTGATCACATAGGCCAGGGCCAGGCCCAGGAAGCCCGCGATCACCAGCTTCTTTTTGCCAAGCTTCATCACCATCCGGGAAACGAAGGGATAGAAGCAGGCCGAAAGCACGGTCATGCCGCCCATGAAGACCATGGTCATGGACTCGTCCAGGTTCATGGACACCTTTACAAAGAAGGGCAGGCCCGTCTGGAACAGGGTCAGGCCGATCCAGTAGGCGATATCGGAAACGGAGAAGATGCGGAAATCCCTGTTTTTGAAGGTCTTGATCAGGCTCCTGAAGGCGTTGCTTTTGCTGGGCACGGCGGCCACAAAATCCGTTTCCTTCAGCCTGAACACCGGCACCAGCATGCAGAACAGGGCAAGGAACGCCAGGACGATAAAGCAGATCCTGTAGCTCCAGGCGTATCCCACCGCGCCGCGCAGCATGCCGGCCAGCACGAAAGGCAGGTAGGCGATCAGGGTGCCGAAGAAGAACGTCAGCGAAATGGCGGTGGAGATATACATCCGGTCTTCCTGCGTTTTTCCGAACTCCGAGATCAGGGCGTTGTACGGCGTGCAGTACATGGTCATGAAGAGATAGAAGAGGATCAGGGTAACCAGCACCCAGGCAATGTTCAGCGGGCTGGTCTGCCCCTTTTCCACCTGCTGCGGCGCCATGAAAACCAGGACGGTCATCAGGGCGAAGGGGACGGCGGCGCGCTTCATGAAGGGGAAGCGCCGTCCCTTCGGGTTCCGGCTGCGGTCCGAAAGAGAGGCTATCAGCGGGTCCGTCACAGCGTCGAAAATGCGGCAGATGAAGGTGATGAGGCCCAGCACCGTCAGCACGCCGAAGATGATCAGCCCGGTGGGCAGGTAGAACGGGGCCGGATTGACCGCGGCGCTCGCCTCGGCTTCCGTGGGCAGGTAGAAGGTCACAAGCCAGGCTGTGATAATACCGCTGAGGATGGACCATCCCAGCTGTCCGACGGCAAAAATACGCATTTCCTTCCTGGTCAGTCGTCTGGTGCTCATAATTATCGCTCCTTTTGATTATCCCCGCGGAGGCGGAAATCCGCGCCGGGCGGGATGATACGGGTGTCCGTGCGGGTCATTTCCTGCCGGCAACCCACCTGAGGCCCCAATGGAACGCCTCATCCATCGGCGGATGGCCGGAAAAATACTTCACCTGCTTGGAAACGCTGAAGGAATCCCCGGTTTCGTTCTCAAGCAGCGCGATGGCGCACATCTTCTGGGTCGTCGAGTATTCGTCCATCCTGACGATCAGGTCCTCGCTGCCGGGACAGCGCAGCGTCACCACGCCGTTGGCCTCGCGCCAGTTCACGGCGCCTTCGTAGATGAAGGTGTAAATCAGCACGCGTTTGATCAGGCCGACCCTGGCGCCGTTGATCCTCAGGTTCTCGCCGCCCTCGGAATCGCCGGTCCTGTCGTCCCCGTCCAGCGCGATGTACGGAAAATCGTTCAGGCTGCCGAACTGCTTTCCCAGGGCCTGGACCGCGCCTTTGCGTCCGTCCTGCATTTCAAACAGAACGAAGCTTTGAAAAAACGCACTTTGTTCGCCCGCGGGCGGACGCCCGGGTCACCTGACGCTCCAGGAAAGCAGCGCCGCGTCCCCGTCGAAGATCAGGTACAGGTCATGGACGCCGGCGGCGGAAAAAGGCGCGCTGAATTCAGTGATCGCCTCCGCGGCGTCCAGACGGAGGCTGCATGCGGTTTCGCCTTCGGGATCGTCCAGGACCGCGTACATCGTGCAGGCGCAGCCCGGCATGGCCGTTACGGTCATTTCGGTTTTCCCTTCGCCGAAATCCGCTTCGGACACCATGATCCAGCTGCCCGTTTCCCCGCGGATCCATGTGCCTTCGCCGCTTCCCTCCACGGTGATTCCCGCCTGTCGGCACATGGTCGCGGCGGAAACCGTCCGGGACGGGTCAAGGGGATGCAGCTGCTCCAATCCCTTCATGGTGCCTCGCACCTTTTGCGGCAGGCCGTCAGCGCTCAGCGTGATTCTGTCCGCCTGGGGGCTGCGGTAATTGCCGGTAAGGCCCAGGGCCTTTTCCACCGGCCGGCTGTGATAGAACAGGTACCATTCACCCTTAAAGCGGGCGATGGAATGATGATTGTTGCCGTACAGGCCGAAGAACCGGCCCTGGTTGGGGAAAAGCTCCCCCGCGTAGGTATAGGGCCCCATGGGATCGTCCGAAACCATGTACTGAATGGCGCCGTCCGTCATGCCCAGGGGATTCCCGCGGGTCTGCCAGTTGGAGCAATAGGAATAGATATACCTGTCGCCGATGCGGTTGATGCCGGAATCCTCAAACAGCCAGGGGACCTCCAGCCTCACCGGGTCCCCGTCCAGGCTGATCATATCCGCCCCCAGGCGGACGATGCGCCCGGTACCGGGGTCGCTTTCCTTCCCGGCGGGAACGCCGCCGCCGAAGGCCAGGTAACCGGTCCCGTCCTCATCAACCATCACGGCCGGATCGAACAGCCAGGTCACGTCGGCGCAGTTTTTGACGGCGCGGCTGATCAGAAGGCTGCCCCTTTCGTCCCTCCAGGGGCCGGCGGGGCTGTCCGCGCACAGGACGCCGATGCCGTTCCCGCCGTTGCAGAAATACAGGAAGAACTTTTCCTTCCCGTCCACGGTCTTGTGGGCGGCGCAGGGAGCCCAGGAGTTCGACGCCCATTTGGCGATCCCGGCGGGGCCCGCCACGGGGATCAGGCCGTGATCGGTCCAGTTGACCAGGTCGTCGGAGGAAATGCAGCTGACGGAACGGATCTGGCCGTAGGAGTTTTCCTTTATGTTCCCGGCGGCGTCGTATTCCGGGATGTCGTTCGTCATGTATACGTACAGCCTGCCGTCATATTCCATCACGCCGGGATCCGCGCCGAAGCGATGGGTGTAAAGGGGGTTGTTCTCCCCCCTGTTTTTAAGCGACTCCTGAAGGGCAAAGGGAAATCCGTTCACAGCCGTTTCCTCTCCTCCGCCGGCGCACGGCAGCAGCAAAAGCGCCGCCAGCAGCACCGAAAACAGTTTTGCGTTCATCCCGCTCACTCCCCATAAGGCTTGATGGTGTCGATGGTCCCGTCCTCATGGATCGTAAGCTCGGTGTACTTGACCGTGCGGCGGTGATTGACGCCTCCGGACATTTCGCAGTCGTGATAGAACAAATACCATTTGCCCCCGAACTCCACAATGGAATGATGGGTGGTCCAGCCGATGACGGGCTCCATGATCCGTCCCTTGTACGTAAAGGGCCCGTCCGGGCGGCTGCCCTCGGCGTACACCAGGTAATGGGTGGTGCCGGTGGAGTAGGAAAGGTAATACTTCCCGTTGAATTTGTGCATCCACGGGCCCTCGAAATAGCGGCGGTCCTCGTCCCCCGCCCGCAGGGGAACGCCGTTTTCATCCAGGATCTCCAGGTGCTTCGGCGCGGTCCTGAAATGCTTCATATCGCCGTCCAGCTTGGCGAACATGGGCCCCAGGGCCTTATCGTCCCCCTCGGGACGGCGGGCGTCGGGATCGAAGGAACCGGACTGCCACATTTCAAGCTGGCCGCCCCACAGGCCGCCATAGATCATATACGCGCGGCCGTCGTCGTCGCAGAACACGGCGGGGTCGATGCTGAAGCTGCCCGGGATCGGCTCCTTTTCGGGAACGAAGGGCCCCGCGGGGCCGTCGGACACCGCCACGCCGATCCTGAAGATTCCTTCCCTGTCCCGGGCGGGGAAATACAGGTAATACCTGCCGTCCTTGCAGGCGGCGTCCGGCGCCCACATCTGCTTTTGCACCCAGGGCACGTCCTTCATATGCAGGGCGCAGCCGTGGTCCACGCAGGGCGCATCGGTGGCGTCCATGGACAGCACATGGTAGTCCTCCATGCGGTATTCGTCGCCGTCGTCGTTGTCCTCGCCGTCATGGGGGATATCATGGGAGGGATAGATGTAAATCTTCCCGTCGAACACATGGGCCGAGGGATCGGCGGTAAAGATATGGGTCACCAGGGGCGTGCGCTGCCTGAGCATATATCGTCACTCCTTTGATCAGTTTCATACATCTATTATACATATAAAGCAACCTTTCCGAAAGGCATGAAAGGGCGTTTCGGGCGATTTTTCTCATGTTTTTTATTTCACGCTGTTTTTCCCGTGAGGATTGACCTTTTGCTCCGTTCGTTCTATAGTAAGGGTATCCGCAAGGCTGTTTTTTTCACAGCGGCGCAAACGCTCCCATAGCTCTTCCCGACATGTCCATGGCCATTCCGACCGACAGTTATACGATTCGGCTCCTGCCGACGAAAAACGGTTTGCGCCTTGGTATCGGTATCCTCTTCCTCCTCTTCCTCTGTCCGGTTCCATATCAGAGGCGACACGGAGAAAATCGTCCTGGCCATGACCGAAACCGTCGGCAGCCGGGATTATCTGACGTCCATTGACGGTACCCCGAAGATTATCGACACCTATCATCACACCGCGGAAACGGTCGACTTCGGCCTGACCGTTACCGATCAAAGCGCTTCTCTCCGTTTCAGCCGGCAGGACAGATGGGGAGAGATCACCGGGCTGCGCCTTTCCGTCGACGAAGCCGGCCTTGATTTTCGCAGGAACTCGAAGGACCGCGCCCTCACCCTGCGCCTTTGGCCGGACCCGGAAAAAGCCCTGCTCTGCGGCCGGTTCTGCATCACGAATCACGATTACGGCGATTCCGCGGAGGTAATCTGGGACAGCGAAAAACTGCTGTACCGGGACAGCGCACAGGAATTCCTCTGCCGGGCGGAATACCCGTCCCCGGATCACATGGCCCTGCTGGCCACCCGGACGGAATGGTCCTCCACCGGGGAGCCCGCGACCGCCCGTATGGACGTGACGCTTCCCGGCGAAGGGGATCCCTGCATCCTGCGCGGCGTGATCACAAACGTGCACGGGGAGGAAGCCCTCCGGGCCGAGCTCACCGCCGAGCCCGCCGTCCCCGTTCCCTCCCTGGGCGAAAGGAAAGACCGGACCGTCCTTGACGCGGACATGCTGATGCTTTTTCTCTTCCCCTCCGGGTCCGACGAAGCCCTGCCGGCTTTGGAATAACCGTTTTTCGCATGGAACACGCCTTTCCGGCGTCCGTCGGGCGGCATAAAAGTCCGCCCTTTGAATGACCCGCCCACAGGAGAGGAAAGGCCGCTTTTCGGAAAAAAGTGTAACTGTTCAGTCGTGTGTGAAGGAGAACAAACGTATGGCAGCAGCGGGGAGGTATCGGAGGGATCTCCCTCCGATTATGATCCGTTTCAGCGGCA
>CADANQ010000029.1:7397-12967 GCA_902789365.1 uncultured Eubacteriales bacterium | reverse complement strand
CCCTTCCCCGGACTCCGTTCTTCGCCCGGGGGGCTCGCGGGGGGTACGGGTACCCCCCGCGGTATCTGTTCTGTCCGCAGGACTGAACAGATACAAAAAAGTAAAAAAACGGCGGTGCTCCTCTGAGGGAACGCCGCCGTCCGTTTGCCTTTGTTCGCTTATCAACCGATCATTCCACGGGATGAACGGAGATCTGCTTGCCGGTCTTGCCCACACGCTCAAAGCGCATGATGCCGTCAGCCTTGGCAAACAGGGTATCGTCCTTGCCGATGCCCACGTTCAGGCCGGGAGTGAATTTGGTGCCGCGCTGGCGCATCAGGATATTGCCCGCCAGAACGAACTGCCCGTCGGCACGCTTGGGTCCGAGGCGCTTGGATTCGCTGTCCCGGCCGTTGCGGGTGGAGCCCATACCTTTTTTATGGGCGAAAAGCTGCAGATCAAGCTTCAACATGACTCATTCCTCCAGTTTAATTTCGTCGAATGCAATAAAGTCGGGATACTGTTCCTGAAGGTCGCCGAGGCCCTGCCTCAGCACGCCCAGGACCACCTGGGCGTCATGGCCGGCCTCCCCCGGGATGCGCACCCGCATGCTGCCCTTGCGCGCCCGGGTCTCCGGACGCAGGCCGCACACGCTTTCCAAAGCGTTGGCGCAGGCGCAGGTCAGGATGGATACCGCGGCGCACACGATGTCGCTGCCCTCCTCGGCCCATCCGGCATGGCCTTCCACATTGAATCCCGCGTACCCGCCCTTGCTGTCTTTCAACAGCTCAGCGCGGATCATGTTACGCGTTCACTCCGGTGATCTCCACCTTGGTGAAGGGCTGACGATGTCCGGCCTTGCGGCGGTAGTTCTTCTTGCTCTTGTACTTGAGGATGCGGATCTTTTCTCCGCGGCCGTGCTGAAGGATCTTGCCCGTGACGCAGGCGCCTTCGATGGTGGGATCGCCCACCGCGATGGTCTCTCCGGAGAGCATCAGGACGGGGAAGGTGACGACTTCGCCTACGGGCGCCTCGAGCTTCTCGACATAGATGGTATCGCCTTCGGATACCTTGTACTGTTTGCCGCCGGTCGCGATGATCGCATACATGGGCAGCACCTCCTGAAAATTTACTCGCCGGGACTTGCTTGGAGGCAAAGGATGGCAATCCTGCCATGAGGCCGCGCAAAGCGCGTTAAGGAGCCCCTCCCGAGCGGCTTACCGAAAAATATTACACGAAAACAAGCGCCTTGTCAAGCATTTTCAACTCTCAACTCTCAACTCTCAACTCTTCGTCAAATGGTTCCGGCGTCGTCCCCGATGCTGCCCAGGAACCGGCTGCCGACGGGCCGGGGCAGGTGAAAGCCGCAGCCGCGCCGGTTCATCTGGCTCAGCTTGAGCAGAACCAGGTTGACGTTGGTACCCATACACCGGGCGATCTGCACCGCATCCATGCCTTCCCGGGCCAGGCTCCATATCTCGTCCCCGTCCAGCAAAAGTTCCGCGGCGAACACGTTGGCCTCGTATTCCCGCCGGTCGTTCATGTCGAAAAGCTCGAACTCCAGAAAAATGTCGCCGCCCTCCCGCCGGTGCAAAAGGGCGTGGCCCAGCTCGTGGGCGCAGACGATGCGCCGCATCTCCTCGGACAGGACGCCGCTGACAAAGATGAACGGTTCCCCGGCGACCACCGCGAAGGCGCCCTTCTGGCGCCTGAAATCATCCCGGATGAGCACGGTGATCCCTTTTTCCGCGCAGATGCGGAAGGGATCCCTGGTGCCGCATTTTAAAGCGACGTCCGCCGCCAGGGCGACAGAAGGCGGAAGAGTCATCCGTTCTCCACGTCCTTCCGGGTTTCCGCCACGCGGCGCTGGAATTTGCGTCCCCGCTCCTTGGCGATCCAGTAGGCGTCCTGGATGGCCCGCATCATCGCGTCCATGTCCTCCTCGCACAGATCGCCCCCGGCGTAGAGCACCGACACCTCGTCCACCAGGCGGCGGGCCTCCCCCGCGGCACGGCTGGCGTGCTCGTCCTGGGTCTCCAGGCTGAAGTCGGCGTTTTCATCCAGAAGCGTCTGGATGGGGACGTTCAGCGCCCGGCTCATCAGGGTATAGCTTTCCCGCTGCTTGGGCAGCCTTTCGCCGCTCTCGTAATTCTGTATGGTGCGAAGGGACAGCCCCGTCATTTCCGACACGTCTCTCTGGCTGTATCCGGCTGCCAGCCTTGCTGCGCGCACCTTTTCACCGAAGGTCATGTTCTCCCCTCCCGGCATGCGGCCATATGCCGCATGAATTGCGTATGTTGCGTTATTATTATAGGTTATTGTACGCAACCTGTCAACCGCGAAACGCGGAAAAACAGAGCGCCGGGGAACAAAATTCAACGCTCCCCCGGCGCTCTTCACCGGAAACGGTTTTTCCGTACCCGTACGTTCGATCAGGCTTCCCGCCCCGCGCGCCGTCGGATCAAAAAACCGTGCTGTCGCTCTTCTTCCGTCACCCGTGGGACACCATCAGCCCCAGCAGCACAAATTTCTTTCCTTTTTCCGTCGGGCGCACCGTCACGGTATGCTCCGCGTCCTTTTCCCCGGTATAAACCTCGGCGGCGGTAATGGCGTTGCCCCAGCCGCCGGTAAAATCCGCGTCCAGCGTGCCTATCAGCCGTCCGTCCGCCAGGATATCGGCCTTTCCGCCGCGCCCGTCTACCGTTTTAAGGTACAGGATGCCCAGATTGCTGAAGGAAGCCCGGAAAACGATGCCCTCCCCGCCGGCGGCGGAGGTCCAGCCGCGGCGGAAAAATTCGTTTTCACTGCCGGGAACAAAGCTCCCCATATCCTCCGGCACGGCATCGGCGTTCGTCAGGATCCGAGCGCCGGAGTATTTGTACTCTCCCTTAACATCGGGGCGCAAATCAACGCGGGCGTTGTTCCTGCGGCCGTACACGCCGTTCAGAAAGCGCCACAGGATCTCGCCGGTCACCGCGTGGCCCAGGGCCGAGGGATGCACCACGTCGCCGCTAAGCTCCCCTGCGGAAAAGACGCCGCCGTCCATCATGGCGTTGAACACATCCGTGCAGGACACCATCGGAAGACGGTACTTTATTCCGACGGCGGCGTGCACGTCCCTCGCGGTGGCCCGGCTGGTCTGCCCCATGAACAAAAGCATCACCGCGGGGCGGGAAGGCGCAGACAGAAGGCGCCTTAAAAGGCAGTCATAGGACTCCCTGAAAAAGTCCGTGGGCTCGTCGTTCACCGAATACTCCACAAGGACAACATCCGGATCTTTTTCCAGCACGTCAGTCCCCGCCCGGTGCGCCCCCAGGTAGGAATCGGTGCCGCCGATGCCCGCGTTCACAAAGGTGATACGTGCGCGTGGAAAACGCCTTTCCCACCATTCCCTGTAAATCAGCGCGTAGGGCCTCCGTTCGGGAAGCTCCCCGTCCCGGCTCCCCTCTGAAACGGTGCCCATGGTGATGGACCCGCCGATTAGCGCCACCGTAATGTCCTCCCCCGCTTCCGCCCGGCGACAGACGGCGGCCAGGGCGCTTTCATCCCTTTCCTTCCACGCGTCGGCCTTTTCCATCATTTCATCGGTCACAAACCCCGTCGGCGCCTCAAGGACATCCTCCGCCCCGAATTTCGCATTTCCCGTTGTTTCCATATTCTCCGTCCTCCATTCCAAAACTTCACTCTCCGCTCTTCACTCTTCACTCTCAACTCTATATTTATCCCCTGTCCTCGGTAATCAGCCGTCCGCATTTCCTGTCCCATTTCTCCCGCGGGACGCGGGGAAGAACGAGCGCCTCGGGACAGACCAGCAGCGTGTCGCCGCAAAAGCCTTCGAGAAACCGGTCATAATATCCCCCGCCCCGGCCCAAACGCCACGCGTCCGCGTCCGCCGCAAGGCATGGCACCACCGCAAGACCGATCTCGTCCCGGTCCGCCGCCGGGAAGTCCGGGGGCGGCTCCGGAATTCCGTATTTCCCGGGAACCAGATCCTCCTCCCCGCGGATTTGCACGGCGTCCATCTCCCCCGCCGAACGGCAGCGGGGCACGTATACCTTTTTGCCGTCGGCGGCGGCGCGGCGAAGGAAGGGGCGGGTGTCGATCTCCGCCCCGCAGCCCACAAAACAGAAAATCCCCCCGGCCCGCAGGTATTCCGGGGACGAGAACAGCCTTTCGCATATCCTGCGGCTGATTTCCCGCCGCCCGTCCTGGGAAATGTCCTTCAGTTTTTCAAGGCACGCGCGCCTCAGGCGGCTTTTTTCCTCCCGAAATTCCATTTACAGCTTTTTCCCGGCCAGGGCGGCATTTTTGTATTCTTTTTCCTCTGTCACGTCCCGGATTACATGGATCGCGTCCGGAAAATCGATCCGGGTCTCCTTGTCGCTCGTCTCGATCTCGGCGATGGCCCGGTCCTGCCAGAATGGATAGACGTCAATCTCAAATACCTGGTTTTTCCACGTCATGCAGTAGCGGGTCTTGCGGATCTGCCTCAGGGAGGTGTCGGCCTCCATCAAAAGGGTCAGGTACTGGTTCTGCGTCAGGCGGCGCTCCACCTCGATGGTCTTGGGGCCGCCGCCCATCAGGAGGGTTTCGTAGTAAATATAATGCCCGTCCACGCCCCTCTGGCCCACCCGGCGCTCGCTGTTTTCGCCGGAATGCAGGTAGGTCTGGATGATTTCCACCTTGCGGCAGCTGGACATTCCCTCAAGGCGGGCGATGTCGGGATACTCGATCAGGTACCTCTTCCGGGTGTCCATCAGCCCCGGCAGGCCCAGGCAGGCGGAGATCTCGCCGATCAGACGGCGCATCTTCACCTCAAAATCCGTGGCGTTGTCGATGACCCTCAGGTGGGGATGCCCGGTCCAGGAGGCCAGCAGCTTGTCGTCCAGCTCGCAGGCCTGCTGGACCGTCTCAATCCGGGCCTGGTTGTTGGCGGTGGTATAGAATTCCTCGGCGCCCTTGGCGGCGGTCACCAGGTGGAACACCGCGTCATAGCCGTCCCTGAGCTCCACCTCGTTCACCTTCAGTTCGCCCGTCACATAGGCGAAATCCTCCGGCGTCATATAGGCCTTGTTGTCCAGTACGCCCCGGTCGCACACGATCAGGATCTTTTCCGCGGGCATGGTCCTTGCCGCCTGCTCGAACAGTTTTTCCTTGGTGATCTGCAGGCTGACCTGCACCAGCTGGTAGTCCCGGTTGGAGCCGCAGGTCCAGGGGGCCACGCCGCCGCCGATGAACTCCGTGGCCGTCTCGGGGACGAACAGCACGGTGTAGCCGAGGGATGTGAAGGCGTTCTGTATCCAGCTCATGGCGGTGGTCTTGCCGGCGCAGGGCCCGCCTGTGATGACGATTTTGGTGATCTCGGGCTTCAAAGGGATCGCTCCTTCCGCCTTTTTTATCTTATTTATATTGTTGCGCTTATTTTGCGTCCTGTCAATACAAAAAAAGCGTCCGATGCGAAAATGAGTATCTGCTCAGTCCTACGGACAGAGCAGATACCGCGGGGGGTACCCGTACCCCCCGCGAGCCCCCCGGGCGAAGAACGGAGTCCGGGGAAGGGAAACCCCTTCCCCGAGTCCTGAGCCTCGCCG
>CADANQ010000029.1:4756-7331 GCA_902789365.1 uncultured Eubacteriales bacterium | reverse complement strand
ATCGGGACCGTGTACCCGATAGGCCGTTACATGCCGCTGAAGCGGATCATAATCGGAGGGAGTTCCCTCCGATACCTCCCCACTGCTTAAATACGTTCGCTCTACTTTACACACGACCGAATAGTTACATTCCGGATTGACTTTCTCGTCAAGGGGGTCCGGGGGAAACCGCTCTTTGGTCACAAAGAGCGGTTTCCCCCGGCTCCGTAAGCGATTGCCCTGCCCGTCCGCCCGCCGCCGCTTGCCAAACGCCCCTTCCGGGGCTACAATAGGAAACGCAGAATACATGTGACACGGAGGATTTCCATGGACATCAACGCCGCCATCGCGTCGGAATTCAGTCTGGACCGTGGCCGGGTGGACCGGGCCGTACAATTGCTGGACGAGGGGAACACCGTTCCCTTCATCGCCCGCTACCGCAAGGAAGCCACCGGCTCCATGGACGACCAGGTGCTGCGCGCCCTTTCCGAAAGGTTGCTTCAGCTCCGCAGCCTGGACAAGCGCCGGGAGGAGATCCTGCGCTCCCTGGAAACCCTGGGAATCACCGACGAAAAGGTGCTTTCCGATATCCGGAACGCCGCAACCGCCACCCAGCTGGAGGACCTGTACCGTCCCTACCGTCCCAAACGGCGCACCCGTGCCTCCGTCGCCCGGGAAAAAGGCCTGGAAGGCCTGGCCGCCGCCCTGATCGCTTTTCCCGTCTCCTCCGCAAAGACCCCGGAGGAACTCGCCGAGGGCTATATCAGCCCGGAGAAGGACGTCCCCGACGCCGAAAGCGCCCTGCAGGGCGCCCGGGACATCATCGCCGAGATGATCAGCGACGACCCGGACCTGCGCGGCGAACTCAGGGATGAAATAAAGCGCCGCGGCATCGTGCAGACCAAAGCCGCCAAAGAAGAGGACAGCGTCTACGCTATGTATTACGACCGGAAGGAGGCGGCGGCCTCCATGCCGGGCCACCGGGTGCTGGCCATGGACCGGGGCGAAAAGGAGGGCTTCCTGAAGGTCGGCCTCCTGTGCGACGAGGAACGGGTTCTCGCCATGATCTCCGCCCGCTATCCCGGCAGGGGAAACGCCCGGGGACAGATGGAGGAGGCCGTGAAGGACGCCTGGAAGCGCCTGCTCTTTCCCTCCCTGGAAAGGGACATCCGCTCGGAAATGACCGAAAAGGCCGGGACCGCCGCCGTCCGTGTCTTTGCCGACAACCTCAGTTCCCTTTTGATGCAGCCCCCCATCCGGGGAAAGGTGACCCTGGGCGTGGATCCCGGCTTCCGCACCGGCTGCAAGCTGTGCGTCGTGGATGAAAACGGCAAGGTGCTGGCCACCGGCGTGGGGCACTTCACCATCCCCGGCATGACCCGCGGGCGGGAGGAGGCCGCGAGGCTCATCAAAGGCTGGGCGGAAAAATACCGTATCACCGCCATCGCCATCGGCAACGGCACCGCCTCCAGGGAAAGCGAGCAGTTCATCGCGGAGCTTTTGAAGGACCTGCCCGGGGGCATCGCCTATACCATCGTCAGCGAGGCCGGAGCCAGCGTCTACAGCGCCTCGAAGCTGGGGGCGGAGGAATTCCCGGATTTCGACGTTTCCCTTCGCAGCGCGGTCTCCATCGCCCGGCGCATGCAGGACCCGCTGGCGGAGCTGTGCAAAATCGATCCCCGGTCCATCGGCGTCGGCCAGTACCAGCACGACCTGGACCAGAAGGCCCTCTCCTCCGCCCTGGACGGCGTGGTGGAAAGGTGCGTGAACTCCGTGGGGGTGGAAGCCTCCACGGCGTCGGCCAGCCTTTTGAGCCACGTGGCCGGCATCGGGCCGGCCCTGGCCCAGAGCATCGTCCGCTACCGTGAGGAAAACGGCCTGCAAAGCCGCGCCCAGCTTAAAAAAGTGCCCAAGCTGGGCCCGAAGGCCTTCGAGCAGTGCGCGGGCTTCCTGCGTTTCCGGGAAAGCCCGGAGCCCTTGGACGCCACGGCGGTGCACCCCGAAAGCTACGCGCCCGCCAGGGCCGTCCTGAAGGCCCTGGGGGTGGAGGCAGACGGCATCCGCGGCGGCGTTCCCGACATCCGCAAGCGGGCCGCCGCCTACGGCACCCAGCGGCTTTCACGGGAAACGGGCCTGGGGCTGATTACCCTGAACGACATCCTGAGCGAAATGGAAAAGCCCGGCCGGGATCCCCGGGACGACCTGCCCGCCCCCATTCTTCGGACCGACGTCATGAGCATCAGCGACCTGAAGCCCGGGATGGAGCTGACCGGCACCGTGCGCAACGTGGTGGATTTCGGCGCTTTCGTGGATATCGGCGTCCACCAGGACGGCCTCGTGCATATCAGCCGCATGTCCAGGAATTTCATCCGCCATCCCAGCCAGGCGGTATCCACGGGCGACATCGTCAGGGTATGGGTTATAAGCGTGGACGAAAAAAAGCAGCGGATCTCCCTGAGCATGACCGGGCCGGAGGAAGCAAAGGCGTAAGATTCCCCGTTTGTATCTGTTCAGTCCTGCGGACAGAACAGATACCGCGGGGGGTACCCGTACCCCCCGCGAACCCCCCGGGCGAAGAACGGAGTCCGGGGAAGGG
>CADANQ010000029.1:0-4735 GCA_902789365.1 uncultured Eubacteriales bacterium | reverse complement strand
CATGCCGCTGAAGCGGATGATAATCGGAGGGAGATCCCTCCGATACCTCCCCTCTGCTGCCATACGTTCGTTCTCCTTCACACACGACTGAACAGTTACCCCCGTTTTTCATTTGATGCATGCCGGGGCGCGCGTCCCGGCTTTACGAAAAAAAAGGAGGCAGCAAATCATGATTCTTGACCACATCTCCCACGCGGATACCTATTCGGGCCTCGGAGAAGGCTTTGCAAAGGCCATGGAATTCCTGAAAAGGGACGACCTTATGGATCTGCCTGTCGGAAATTACGCCGTCGACGGCGACAAAGTGTATGTAATGATCCAGGAAGTTGACCTGAAGGACTGGGACGCGGGCAAATGGGAAAGCCATTTCCTTTACGCCGACATCCAGATGCCCATCAGCGGCCGCGAGGTGATCGGCTTCGGTCCCACCGAGGAAGCCCGGGTGCTCGTCCCCTGCCCCGAGGGAAAGGACGTCCAGTTCCTCGACAGCCCCTCCGAAAGGCGCTGCGCCTTGAATAAGGGCGAAATGATGATCCTCTTCCCCCAGGACGCCCACAAGCCCGGCGTCGCGCCCTCAGAAAGCGAGCGGCACGTGAAAAAAGCCGTGGCCAAGGTACGGCTGGACTGACCCAAAAGAAAAAGGATCCCGGAAAGGCACACGACTTTTCCGGGATCCTTTTTGATATCTGCGTTATGTTCCCGTCTCCGTATAGGAGAGGATCTCGCCGGTCTCCCGGTCCAGCGTCACAACAGCCCGCAGGAGGAACGTGAGGCATTTGTCGTCCCTCGCGTTACTCTTCGAATACCCTCTCACGGTCTCCATGCCGGCCCCGCCCCCGGCGGCCCTTTCGGCGATGGCCGCCGTATCCGCCCGGTAGACGGCGCAGGTATAGGTGATTTCATTCGTCCCGAAACGCGGAAGGGCGCTTTCCACCACCGTCACCGTTTCCTCGGCAAGCCAGTCGGAATGGCGGGCAAAGACGATGCTGCCTATAGCCGCGTTCCTCTCCGTGCGCTCCTCGGCGGTATAGGAGGCGCTGAGGGAGGTGCTGTTGTAGTGGTACACGTAATACCCGCCCACCGAGGCCGCGCCAAGCAAAGTGAGGGCGACAAGCAGGCACACGCCCTTTTTGGTAAAGCGCAGGGCGCTGACGTCGGAATTTACATACCCCAGGCCCTTCATCGGCGGCACCGTCACCCGCAGGAAGACCGCCAGCACCACCGATTCCAGCGGGAACAGCGCCAGGTTCTTCACGATGCGCAGAAGATCGATCGGCGCGTAGTATCTCCCCCGTACCAAATTATAATACAGCATCATGATCGGGGTCTGCAGGACGATGTTCACAAAAAAATCGATGCAGAAGCGGGACATGATCACCCGCGTCATGTTGATCTTCCTCCGGTACAGGAAGAGGGCGAAGATCACGGATCCCGCAATTTCAACAAAAATGAAGGGAAAAAAATAGGGTTCCCCGGGGACCACTAAACAGCCCAGGGTATCCGACACCGCCGCAGCCAGGGCCGCCACCACCGGGCCGAAGACCATGGCCCCGAAGGCGTTGATCAGAAAGGCGGTGTTGATCTTCAGGTCCGCCGCGATATTGATGCTCACATTCTTGAGCGCCACCCGGAGGGCGATCATCAGGGCAGCGAACACCAGAATCTGCGTCTTTTTCATCTCGCCTGCAGCCTGGCGCCAGTAAGCCTTTGAAAATATGGTCTGCTTTTCATCATTGCTGTTTCCGGACATAGAAAAACCTCCTTTCAGAGCATGCACAAGCGGCACAAAGGAGGTTTTTGACCCAAATGTGACCAGCGGGTGCGGGCGGCCTACCGCGGCTTCCGCCTTCGTCCCCCGAGCATCAACCCCGTCCGGGAGCACTTCACGCAGACCGCCCTACTCTGTACGCCGCTATTATATCAGGGTTAATTTTTTTTGCAACCCGCGGAACAAAAAATATACACGGCCCGGGTCAGACATACCGGCCGATTTCCAGGATCGGCTTTCCCTTTTTGCTGAGGCCCCTTTCGCCGTTATAGCGGAATTTGCCCTGCCCGCGGACGCTGAATACGTCCCCTTCCTTCAGCTTTCTTGAGGGATCGGTCTGCGCGCAGCCGTTCAGGAACACCTTTTCCCCCCGGCACAGCTCCGCCGCGGCGGCCCGGCTCACCCCGCACACCTCCGACACCACGGCGTCAATCCTTTCGCTGGCCACGGTGAAGCGCTCGGTCCTGATCTGCAGGGGCGGGATGCCGCCGATGTCCCCGGTGATTTCGCATTTCACCGGGGTGCGGCGCACCTCCTCCAGGGACAGGATATGCCCCGCCATCTCCCGGCGGCAGAAGCACCAGCACTTTTTGTCCTGAATCCTGAGATCCCCCAGCACGTCCCTTTCCACGCCCAGGGCCATCAGGGCGCCCAGCAGGTCCCGGTGCGTCAGGTCCTCGGCAAACTTTTCGCTCCTTGGACGGATGAGGACGCAGGCGATGGGCCAGTCCGCCTCCTCCTCCCCGCCGGAAAAGCGCGCCATCAGCCTCTCGGCGTCCTCATACCCGCCGAAGAGATAAGCGTTTTTGATTTCGCCCCGGACCGACATTTCCCTGACCAGCCCCGCCTCCGCCGGGGTCAGAAAGCCCAGATACCGGTCCCTCCCGGTGCGCTCCGCCAGCGCGGACATTTCCTTCAGCCGCTTTTTTAAAAGTTCCATGCCGCCGTCCATGCCTCAAACTCCTTCCGACTGCTTTACGGACATGGTACCGCAGCACCGGGAGAATGTCAAAGAGGTAATGGACGCGAAAGGCAATCCCGGACGCGCTGCCAGAACGAGAAGACTTCGCAGAGCAGATGGAAGTGCGGGAAAACCGGCGAGAGCTGGAACAGGTTATGAATGCTGCCATTGATGCTGTAACACAGGAGACTGATGAGCTGCAACCTATGACTGAAAGATCGTCGCAGGAAAAGGATCACGATCAAGAACGGTAATGAAAGCTCCCCGGCTGGGCTGTGAAAGGCCCGCCGGGGAACACGACAAACTGGAATTGGGCGGCTTTATCTCTGCTGAACAGCGAGTCTGATTTCAGCGGGTTTTCCAATAGCCATCTTCTTCTACAACCTCCTGTCTGAATGGACAACAGACAGAAAACCACATGTCAAGCGGCATGCCTCCCAAGCTGATCAAGTATACGTGGCCCCATGCGGACTTGATAGACCTGCCGCCATACGCTTTGGCTTCAAGCATATCTTCTGCGGTCAGAAACGATGCACCACGTTCAAAATCACATCCGGTACCGATCCAATATGGTTTATCAAAATGCTGCTTTTTTCTGATACCGAGGGGACCAACGATTGTTGCGACAGGTGTGTACCCCAGAATGCATTCTCCGCGCGATTCATCATCCAGAAAAAGAAACCAGGTTTCATCCATCGAATCCGCGCAGTCTTTCAGACAGCGAAGGAACAGGTTGAAATCCATGTTGTTTCTTTGGTTCATGATATCCTCCCCGAGTATTCCAGACCAATCTGCAGCACAACTCCGCTTTGATGAGCCGAAGCCCGTGTAACAATTCTACCATCCTCGTCAGATTCCTGCAATCAATTCTATGCACCCTGAGTGCGGAAAGTCTATGCAAGTCAGCCGCAAGCCCATACAGCGCAACAGATTGGAGGTGATGAACACGGAAGATCAGATCATCATACGGGAAGAAGCCCAGAAGCCACAGCCGGATGCCACCTTCACTCAAGTGATTGATGGTCGGCCCTATCATGTCCGGGTGTTCTTCCCGGAGGGGACGGCAGCAATCCTTCAGGAGAAGATTGAACAGATGCTGCGTATGGAAATGATGAGGATTGCAGACGAGGGAGCTGGTTAATGCCTGCCAGATTCCAGACTGGCTTTTCATGCTCCCCGCCGCAGATTAGCAAAAAGTACTTGACAAATTGTTTCAGGAGAAACAGTCAAAGCCATCCTTGCATTGTTCCCTCTTTTCATGTATACTTTGCTATGATTTTCGAAAGGAGCTGATTGAGCATGTCAAGGACCGCCGCAAGGAAGCGCTCCCAAAAGGGGTACATGATCGGGTGCGCCCTGATGATTGTCTTTATTCTTTTCACCGTTCTGGTCAAGGCCGTCGACACGGGCAAGACGTCGGTCAAGGTTGTGGCCGCCGACGGCACCTTCGCAACCGGGCAGGAGATCAGCGTCGGTTTTTCAAAGCTGAATATCGCCGCCTCCGACGCCCTGGGCTATTCCGGCACCTGGTACAAGCTGTCCAAATACCTGGGCTACGTATGCATCCTCGCCGGAGGAGCGCTGTGCCTGTGGGCGGTGTGGCAGGCCGTCAGCCGCCGGGGCATCCGCAATATCGACCGGGACCTGAGCTGTTTCTGCCTCCTGATGATCGCCATGCTGTTCTTCTACCTCCTCTTTGAGGTGCTGAAGCTCAACTGGCGTCCGGTCATCCTGAAGGAAGGGCTGGAGGCCAGCTATCCCTCCACCCACACCCTCCTGGCCGTCTGCGCCGCCGGCGGCGCGGCCATCTTCCTGAGCCGTCTGAAGATCCGCCGCGAGCTGCGCCTCATCGGCATCGCCGCGCTGTGCTTCGTCGGCTTCATGACGGTGCTCTGCCGCCTGCTGTCCGGCGTGCACTGGGTGACCGACGTCCTGGGCGGCGTCATCCTGGGCGCGGCGCTTCTGCAGCTGTACAGAACGCTGCTGCTTGAAAAATAACCGGTTCC
>CADANQ010000028.1 GCA_902789365.1 uncultured Eubacteriales bacterium | reverse complement strand
CGATAGGCCGTTACATGCCGCTGAAACGGATCATGATCGGAGGGAGATCCCTCCGATACCTCCCCGCTGCTGCCATACGTTTGTTCTCCTTCACACACGGCTGAACAGTTACCCCATGGGAAGGATTGCGATGCGCAGAAGCGTGGTCTTTCGCATGTGCATGCGCATTGCGTATTTCCTGCAGGATATTCATACTGTTTCCGATCGACGGGTAAAGCAGAAGGGGTATCGATCAAAGAACCCGGGCCCCATGATGTTCTTTGCCGCGTCGGCGGCTCAGCCCCGACAAACGGCAGTGGTTCATTTTGTGATCGCAGCGGTTTCCGCCTCTTCAATTCCGGTTTTCAGTTTACCACGCCAAAGGGAAAATGGCAATTCCCGACGCGATTTCCGTGCCGCCGGGAATGCGGGACGCTATCCCCTGTTCATCCCGTTTTTGGGTTCAGCGTATATCCGGTCCGCCGTTCGTTCAATGTGACCGCATCGGCAATCATGCCGCCCGCTGCCGTCAAAAAGAAGCGCCTCAGATGTCGCTTGTTATGAAATTCATTCATATGTGAGACGTGAGTTCCTCCCACCTATGCATTGACACGGGAAGGAAGAAAGAGTACAATAACACCATAAGGCAACAGAAAATACGGGAAGCTGTGTTTTTTGTGCAAACAGCGGGCAACCGCAAAACAGAAAGGGGATACTTGCATATGAAGAAACTGCTTGTGCTGCTCCTGGCTGTGGTCATGACGCTCTCCGTGGTCTCCGTGACCTCCGCTGAAGAATCCGGCAAGGTCTACTACCTGAATTTCAAGCCCGAAGCCGATCAGGCATGGCAGGATCTTGCGGCGCAGTACACCGCGCTGACCGGCGTGCCGGTGAAGGTGATGACCGCCGCCTCCGGTTCCTACAGCAATACGCTGACCTCCGAAATGGAAAAGAAGGATGCCGCTCCCACGCTGTTCCAGATCGGGAACGCGGAAGGCGTGGCAACCTGGGGCGATTATGCTCTGGCGCTGGACGGCACCGAACTGATGGATGAAATGACGACCGCCGATTTCAACCTGAAGAACGCCAAAGGCGAGACGGTTGCCGTGGGCTACTGCTACGAAGCGTATGGCATCATCACCAACAAGACCCTGCTTGAAAAGGCCGGATACACCCTGGCCGATATCAAGGACTTCGCCAGCCTCAAGAAGATTGCCGATGATATCCATGCCCGCTCCGCGGAACTCGGCTTTGACGCCTTCACCTCCGCCGGCCTGGACGGCTCCTCTTCCTGGCGTTTCTCCGGCCATCTGACCAATATGCCGCTGTTCTATGAGTTCCGGGATGACGGCGTCACCGAGCAGCCCGCCGCCGTAAAGGGCTCTTATCTGTATGCCTACAAGAATATCTGGGATCTGTATATCACCGATTCCCAGGCGGATGCAAAGAAGCTTTCCGGCTATACCGGCGGCGCCGCCGAAGAGGAATTTTATTCCGGCAAGGCCGTATTTTTCCAGAACGGTACCTGGGAATACGCCACGCTGATCGAAAAGGGCATGAAACCTGAAGAACTGGCCATGCTGCCCATCTACTGCGGAGTCGAGGGCGAAGAGAACGCTGCCCTGTGCGCCGGCACCGAGAACTGCTGGGCCGTGAACGCCAAAGCCTCCGAGGCGGACCAGAAAGCCACCCTGGCCTTCCTCAAATGGGTCGTGACCAGCGAAGAAGGCACGAAGATGATGGCCGAACAGTTCGGCCCCATCCCGTTCAAGGCGGCCAAGGAATCCAGCAATGTGTTCTTTAATGATTCCACGGCCATGCTGAATGACGGCAAGTATGTTGTGACCTGGGCCTTCAACTTCACTCCCGATGTGGACAACTGGCGCGCGGGCATTGTCAGCGCTCTTGAACAGTATTCCGCCGGCACCGCCGATTGGGGCGAGGTGGAATACGCGTTCGTGGACGGCTGGTCCAAGTGCTACGAAAACACCCACTGAGTTCTGCCTGACAGTCCGACAGACTGACGCGGGGAGCGGGGTATTCCCGCTTCCCGTTTCTCTTTTCCGCTGAAGGCTTTTCCTGCCTTCACCGGCGCTCATACGGATCTCATTTTAAAACAGTCAATGCTGTTTTAATAGCGCCGAAGGCGCGTATGAGATCGCATGAGACCATGAGACGGAATGACGCGCTCTGCGCGGCATTAGCGTGCGAAGCACGCGGCATCTCAAATTGGCTAAACCAATTTGAGATGAGTATCAGACATCATGAGAGTTCGCCTTATCTCAGGCCTGACTCTCTTACGGGAGTGATGAATTGTGAAAAACAAGGGCAGACCTGCCGCGGGGGCGGTCACGTCTTCGTTGATCCGCAGGCCCATTCAGCGCTATTTCGCTGTTTTCCTGCTGCCGACGTTCCTCTGTTTCTGCGTTGGTTTCCTGTGGCCGTTCATTCAGGGAATATACCTGTCGCTGCATAAGTTCAATACGGTCAGCAATACTGCCTATGTGGGCTTCGACAATTACGCGAAAGCGTTCCGGGACAGCGGTTTCATGCACGCTTTCGGCTTTACGGCGCTGGTGGCCGCGGTATCCCTTGTATTGATCAATGTCCTGGCTTTTTCCGTGGCCTACGCGCTGACGCGCGGTATCCGCGGGAGCAACTTGTATCGCGGCGTTTTTTTTGTGCCCAACCTGATCGGCGGCATCGTGCTTGGATACATCTGGAAAACGATCATCAATTCCGTCCTGCCGGTCAGCATGTCCATTCAGCCGGAATACGGTTTCTGGGGGCTGATCGTGGTGCTTTGCTGGCAGCAGGTGGGCTATATGATGATTATCTATATCGCGGGCCTGCAGGCCGTGCCGGAAGACATGCTGGAGGCTGCGCGGATCGATGGCGCCAACGGCTGGAAAACCCTGTGGCACATCACGCTGCCCAATGTGATGCCATCCATCACCATCTGCACTTTCCTGAGCCTGACAAACGGCTTTAAACTGTATGACCAGAACCTGGTGCTGACCAACGGCGCGCCTGTGCGCCGCGGAATCGGCCAAACCGAAATGCTGGCGCTGAATATTGCCAATAACTTTACAACCGCGAATCAGCGCGGCGTCGCCCAGGCCAAGGCTGTGCTCTTCTTTATCCTGGTCACCGCCATTGCGCTCATTCAGCTGACCGCGACCCGCAGCAGGGAGGTGCAGCAGTAATGGAAAAAACCGCAGTGCTGCGCAGGCACCTGTCCGGAGAGGACACGCAGACCGTGGGCAAATGGATCCTGACGATCGTATTCGGTCTGATCAGTCTGGTCTGGATGATGCCCATCGTGATTGTACTGTATAATTCCTTCAAGAATAACGGCGCCGTGAACAGCGAGCTGTTCGCCCTGCCTGACGCCGGGAGCTACGTGGGTTTTGACAACTATATCAACGGCATGACCTTCGGCAATTATCCGTTCTATCTGTCCGTGGGTTACAGCGTTTTCATTACGGTTGTTTCCACATTCCTGATTCTGCTTTGCACGTCCATGGCCGCGTGGTATATTTCCCGCGTGGATGACCTGTTCTCCAAAGTGGTGTATTACCTGTGTGTTTTTTCCATGGTCGTGCCCTTCCAGATGGTCATGTTCACCCTGGCCAATACGGCCCGGGACTTGCATTTGGACACGCCGTGGACAATTCCGGTGGTTTATCTCGGCTTCGGCGCGGGACTGGCGGTGTTTATGTTCGTCGGCTTCGTCAAATCCATTCCCATAGATATTGAGGAAGCCGCGGCCATTGACGGCTGCGGACCGCTGCGCACCTTTTTCAGCGTCGTTCTGCCCATGATGAAGCCTACCCTGATTTCGGTGGGAGTACTGGAAATCATGTGGGTGTGGAACGATTATCTCCTGCCTTACCTGGTGCTGGATGTGACCAAATACAAGACCATCCCCATCCATATCCAGTATCTGCAGGGCAGCTACGGCCGGGTTGACCTTGGAGCGACCATGGCGCTGATCATTCTGTCTTTGCTGCCGATCCTTATCTTCTACCTGACCTGCCAGAAGCACATCATCAAGGGCGTTGCCGCCGGCGCGGTCAAGGGCTGAGGATCAGCCCCGGATTGCCCGCCGCGAGGGCGGATGCGGAAAAACACGGAGGAAGCGGCGGCGTATCCGCCTATGGCGAAAAAAAGCGTGCCGCTTCCGTTTTGATCAAAAAAAGTAAAAATTTCAATCTTTTTTCAATCAACCTCCCCTACAATGACATTGTCAGCCGCGGGGAGGTTTCCTTTATGGAGAATGGCAGGCTGATCGGCCGCTTCTTCACCGGCCGGCAAAAAAACACGGAGGTGACCGGAATGAAACGAGTTCTTGCTTTGATTCTTGTTATGATGCTTGCGGTGTGCGGCACGGCATACGCGAACGCGCAGGAAGGAAGCGCAGGTCAGCCGCCGCGGGAGGGCGGCGGCTTCATGGACGGCATGACTCCTCCCGAACCGCCGGAGGGCGGCATGCCCGGCGGCGCCCCTCCGGACGGCGCTCCCGGCAAAGGCGGCGGCTTCGGCGGCGGTACGCCTCCGGGAAGCGGGACTTCATCCTTCGAATATGCTGCGGCGACCGAAATCACGGAAGCGGCGGAAACGGCCGATCAGACCTATGCGTCCGAAACGGCGGATGAAAGCGCGCTGATCGTCAATACAGCCGACGCCGTAACCGTCATCAACCCCACGGTGACCAAAACCGGCGATTCCGACGGCGGCGACAACTGCAATTTCTACGGCCTGAACGTGGCTCTGCTGGTCATGGGCGGCGGCACCGCCACAATCACAGGCGGCACGATCGAATCCTCGGCCTCCGGCGCGAACGGTGTGTTCTGCTACGGCGGCAACAGCGGCAGGAACGGCGCCGACGGCGACGGCACGACGGTGATCATAACTGACACGACAATCACGACCACGGGCAACGGCTCCGGCGGCATCATGACCACGGGCGGCGGCATCACCTACGCCGGCAACCTGACGGTCACGACCTCCGGCAGGTCTTCGGCGGCGATCCGCACGGACCGGGGCGGCGGCACGGTGGTCGCGGACGGCGGCACCTATACCTCCAACGGCCTGGGCTCTCCGGCGATTTACTCCACGGCGGACATCACCGTGAAGAACGCGACGCTGGTCTCCAACCTGTCCGAGGGCGTATGCATCGAGGGCATGAACTCCATCACGCTGGAAAACTGCGACCTGACCGCAAACAACACGTCCATGAACGGCAACGCCACGTTCCTGGACAGCATCATGATCTACCAGTCCATGAGCGGCGACGCGGACAGCGGCACCTCGTCCTTCGCCATGACGGGCGGCAGCCTGACCAGCCTCTCCGGGCACATGTTCCATGTGACCAACACCCACGCGGTGATCACCCTGTCCGGCGTAACGCTGAACAACGAGGGGGGAGACGTGCTTCTTTCCGTGTGCGACGACGGCTGGAGCGGCGCTTCCAACACGGCGGAGCTGGTCGCGGACGACCAGCGGCTTTGCGGCACGATCCTTGTCGGCGACAATTCCGCCATGACCCTGACGCTGCGGAACGGCTCGTCCTTTGAAGGCACGTTCGGCGGCGAGATCACGAACGCGAAGGGCGGCGCGGTTTCGGAAAAGATCGGCACGGTAAACGTGATTATGGACGGCACAAGCGCCTGGACGCTGACCGCGGATACGTACATCACCGCTTTTGAAGGCAGCATGGAAAACGTGGTCACGAACGGCTATACGCTCTATGTCAACGGCATCGCCATCAAATTGAAATTATCAATTTGAGAATCCGCGTGCTGCGCACGCTTATGCCGCGCAAAGCGCGTCATACCGTCCACAGCGAAACTGAACGCGCCTCCGGCTCTATAAAAAGGCTTTTAGCCTTTTTAAACAGGATCAGTATGAGGCGGGGGAACAATGGGCCGTGAAGCGGGGACCGATACCGTCCGTGCTTCGCGGCTTTTTTTGCGCTGAAAAACACGCGCCTTTTTCCGCTGTGACGGAAAGGCTTGGCGGGACATTGAAAAAATTAAACCGTTTTCAATTTTATTTCAATCATTCCGGGCTATCCTTAAACCGTCGAAAGGACAGGAGGCGATTTTATGGCAATTGCGGTAATGCAGAGGTACGAGATGAAGTATCTTTTGAACGCGGGGCAGACGAATTATTTCCGCCGGCAGCTGGAGGGGCATATGCGCCTTGACGGATACGGGCTGACGTCGATCGCGTCGCTGTATTATGATACGCCCGACGCCCGGCTGATCCGCGAAAGCCTGGAAAAGCCGGAATTCAAGGAAAAGATCCGCCTGCGCTCCTACGGACTCGCGGCAGGGGATTCGCCGGTGTATCTGGAGCTGAAAAGAAAATCCGACGGTATCGTATACAAGCGGCGGATCCAGACCACCGTCGCGGGGGCCGAAGGGTTTTTTGCGGGAATCGACGCGCCGGACGGCGGACAGATTGAAAGGGAGCTGAAGTACTTCCGCGATTATTACCGTCCGCTGATTCCCGCGTGCCTGATCATTTACGATCGGGAGGCGTACTTCGAACCCGGGGGAGACCTGCGGCTGACCATCGACAATAATCCGCGTTACCGGACGGAGGACCTGACGCTGACAAAATCGATGGACGGAATCCCGCTTTTGAACCCGGGGCAGACCATTCTGGAGGTTAAGGTGCAGGGCGCCATGCCCCTTTGGCTCTCCCGGATTCTGAGCGGGGGCGGCATATACAAAAACAGCTTCTCGAAATACGGGGAAGCGTACCGGCGGGAGCTGGTTTATCGGAAAGAAAAAACAATCGGATGCGGCGGGCTGATCCTGCCCGCCGCGTGAAAGGAGAATGACGCAATGTTTGATTCGATTTATTCCTCCGCCGTCACACCGGCCCAGTTTTTCCTGATGTCGGGGGCCGCGCTTGTTTCGGGCTTTGTTTTTTCGTGGATCATGAGCTTCCGCGTCCGCTCCACGAAGCGGTTTTTCATCGTAAGCACCCTGATCCCCTTTGTCGTGGGCGCCGTGATCACCTTTGTGAACGGCAATATCGGCGCCGGGGTAGCCATCGGCGGGGCCTTCGGGCTGATCCGCTTCCGCTCCGCCCAGGGCAGCGCGGACGAGATTGCCGCCATTCTGGCGGCGATGGGCTCCGGCATTGCCTTCGGCATGGGATATATCGCCTATGGCGTGATCATCCTGATCGCCATGGCCGTCCTGTTCCTGGCGCTCAGCTGCGCCGATGTTTTCTCCCACGGCGGGATGGCGGAGGACAGGTTGCTGAGGATCACCGTTCCGGAGACCCTGGAGTACGGCGGCGCTTTTGACGATACCTTCGGCCATTACCTTAAAAACGCCGAAAACGTCGGGGTAAAGACCGTCGGCATGGGCAGCATGTTCCGCCTTTCCTATAAGATTCGGCTGAAGGATCCCGGCGAGGAAAAGGCGTTCATCGACGAGCTCCGCGAAAGGAACGGAAACCTTGAGATCTCCGTGCTGCCGTACACCGAACAGGCGAACCAGCTGTAAAGCAAAAAAGCAAAACATAAACCGGCTCTCCGGTCCGCAGGGGCGAATCGGAGAGCCGATGTCATATGGCCGGATGATTATTCGGCGGGATGTACCATGAACACGGACAGGCAGATGATTGCGCCGTCCTCACCGGGGAAGAACACGGACATGACGACGTTGCCGTTTTCGAGCAGCTCGAACACGAAATCACGCCCCGCGGCGTCCTTGCCCTGCAGCTGGCCGGCTTCGAAGGTGTACGGCATTTCGATGGTTACGAATTCGCCGTTCGCCTGCTGAACATCCTGCGTCACCTTTCCGTCGGCAATGCGGTAGGGCATGAAGTTGTAATCGTATTTTTCGGCCAGGGTCTGCTCGTCGACGTATACGGTGCCGGCAAAGGCGACGTCAAGCACCCACTCGCCCTGGAAGGCGGCTTCGTCCACGGTGGTTTCTTCGTCCTCAAGCACCACGCCGGGCATATCGTTGAAGACGGGGATCTCCATGTCGGCCATGGCGGCGCAGGCAGCGAACATCATGCACAGGACTGTCAGAATCGCAAGAATCTTTTTCATAAGTTCGTTCTCTCCTTTTTTGGATTTTTATATCAGATGTCTCCATCTGGTATGGACTGTGTCCGTAAGTTTATACGCCGAAAAACCATACGCGGCAGTTTCGCCGCCGCTATGCGTTTTTGCGCGCTTTTTCCCGCGGCAGGCCTATTCCTGCCACAGGAAGGGCATGAAAATCGGAAGCTGTTTTTCCCAGTCCGCTTCACAGTGGCGGCCGCCGACCTGGCAGAAGAGTTTCACGGCGCCGCCCCGGGCTTTGATCTTGTCGGCGGTTATACGGTTTTGCCTGTAAAGGCGGCTTTTGCGGTCCTCCTCCAGGGGGTTTTCGACGCCGCCGTATCCTTCCATGGTCCCCCAGGAGAAGAAGGCGCGGGTGTCCGGGCTGAGAGGGGTTTGATTCATTTCGTGCCAGAGCTGTCCGGATACCGGGCCGACGGAGGGGGAAACGCAGGCCGCCTTGGAGATGTACCGGTTGTAGCGCACCAGCGCGTACGCAGCCATCAGCCCGCCCATGCTGGAACCGCCGATGCCCGTGCATTCGCGAAAGGGGATCGTCGGGAAGGAAGCGTCGACCCAGGGCTTCAGTTCGTATATCAGGGCCCGCATGGTGTTTTCGCCCAGCGGCTCGATACCCCGAAGAAAGCCGAACGGGGACCTGTAAGGAAGATACTCCGACAGGCGGAGGTTCCCCTCGTGGGCGCATTCCATGCCGACCACAATCAGCTGCTTGTTCCAGCCGGCGCAGAATTCGTCCAGCCCCCAGGACTTGCCGTAGGTGGCATCCTCGTCCCGGAACAGGTTGTGGCCGTCAAAGAAATACATGACCGGGAAGGGCCCCGGCCCCTCCGGCAGACGGATGTGCAGCGGCCGGTTGGCGCCGAGATGATGAAAATAAAAATCCTGCCTGATCAGCATGTTCCCGTCTCCCCGCGATGTGGGATGCTTATTTCGGGGAAGGACCCCTGAAAGAATCATACCGTATTTTGACGGATGTGGCAATGATTCCGCCTGCGAAACGCGTTTTTTTACATTTCCGGGAAAGGGCCCGGACGGCGCAGAAAATATAAGAAAAAAATTTAAGGATTTTGACCTTTTCAAAATCCCGGGCAGTTGGTATAATAGTCTAAGGAGCACGAGTTGCTTACTACAATCGAATGAGAGGAACTGATTCTATGAAGAAACTGTTTTCCATTCTTCTGGCAGTCTCCATGATGCTGGGCCTGTGCGCCTTCGCCCAGGCGGACGGGGAATACCGCATCGCCATGATCACCGACTACGGCGACATCACCGACCAGTCCTTCAACCAGACCACCTACGAAGCCTGCAAGGCCTTTGCCGAAGAGAACGGCTATGATTTCACCTATTACAAGCCCACCGGCGACTCCACCGCCGCCCGCGTGGCCATGGTGGACGCGGCCGTGGATGACGGCTACAATGTCATCGTGATGCCCGGCTTTGCCTTTGGCGAGACCATTGCCGAGGTCCAGGAAGAAAACCCCGATGTGATCTTCATCGCTCTGGACGTCTCTGAGGGCGACCTGGGCGGCGCCACGCTGGCTTCCAACGTGTACTGCGCTGTGTACCAGGAAGAACTGTGCGGCTACATGGCCGGCTACGCGGCCGTGAAGCTGGGTTATACCCATCTGGGTTACCTGGGCGGCATGGCGGTTCCCGCCGTTGTCCGCTACGGCTACGGCTTCGTGCAGGGCGCTGACGCCGCCGCCAAAGAACTGGGCGTGGACGTGACCGTGGAATACACCTACGGCAACCAGTTCTACGGCGATGCCGATATCACCGCTTACATGGACACCTGGTACAAGACCCTGGGCGTGCAGGTCGTGTTCGCCTGCGGCGGCGGCATCTACAGCTCCGCCTGCGAAGCGGCCGCGAAGGTCGAGGGCGGCAAGGTCATCGGCGTTGACGTTGACCAGAGCGGCCTGATCGACTCCACCTACGGCGAAGGCATGACCGTGACCAGCGCCATGAAGGGCCTGGGCGCCACCGTCAAGACCCTGCTCAGCGAGACCGTCAAGGGCAACTTTGCCAACTACGGCGGCAAGGTCGAGACTCTGGGTCTGGTTTCCGGCGAAGACGTGGAAGCCAACTACGTGCAGATCCCCTTCGAGACCACCCAGTGGAGCGACAGCTTCACCCAGGCCGACTATGCCGCCCTGGTGGCCAAGATGTTCTCCGGCGAAATCACCGTGTCCAACGCAATTGACGCGGCTCCCGCTGTGACCGCCGTTACCGTGAACTACTACGATCCCATCAAGTAAATCCGGCCGTTTGCCCGGGGCGTTTTCCGCCCCGGGCTTTTGACAAGAGCCCCTGTCCCTTTGCGGTGGGGGCTTTTGTCAAAAGCCCGGAGGCTTTAACGGTTTAATTCTCAATACACACTGATCGGGAGGGGTGCGCATTGTCGGAATATGCCATAGAAATGCTTCATATCACCAAGCGCTTTCCCGGCATCATCGCCAATGATGATGTTACGCTGCAGCTGCGCAAGGGCGAAATCCACGCGCTGCTGGGGGAGAACGGCGCGGGCAAATCCACGCTGATGAGCGTCCTGTTCGGCCTGTACCAGGCCGAGGAGGGCGAGATCCGCAAGGACGGCAAGGTGGTCCATATCACCAGCCCCAACGTGGCCAACGACCTGGGCATCGGCATGGTCCACCAGCATTTCAAGCTGGTGGAATGCTTTACGGTGCTCGACAACATCATTCTTGGTGTGGAGACCACCAAGGGTCCCTTCCTGGAAAAAACCGAAGCCCGCAAAAAAGTAATGGCGCTGAGCGAAAAATACGGCCTTCAGGTGGATCCGGACGCGAAGATCGAGGACATCACCGTCGGCATGCAGCAGAGGACCGAGATCCTGAAGATGCTGTACCGGGACAACGAGATCCTGATCTTCGACGAGCCCACCGCCGTTTTGACGCCCCAGGAGATCGAAGAGCTGATGGTCATCATGAAGAATCTGGCGGCTGAAGGCAAATCCATCCTGTTCATCAGCCACAAGCTCAACGAGATCCTGGAGGTATCGGACCGCTGCACGGTGCTTCGTAAGGGCAAGTATATCGGTACCGTGGATACCAAGGACTCCACCGCCGAATCCCTTTCCGCCATGATGGTGGGCCGCAGCGTGAACTTCCATGTGGAGAAGCAGCCCTGCCATCCCGGCGACACGGTCCTGTCCGTCAGGAACATGAGCGTCGCCAGCAAGGCCCACAAAAAGATGGCGGTCAACAACGTTTCCCTTGATGTGCGCGCCGGGGAGATCGTCTGTATCGCCGGCATCGACGGCAACGGGCAGACGGAGTTCGTCTACGGCCTCTCCGGTCTGGAGCCCCTGGCGAGCGGCACCATCATGCTGAACGGTAAGGACATAACCAGGTCCTCCATCCGGCAGAAATCCATCGGCGGCATGAGCCACATTCCCGAAGACCGCCACAAGCACGGCCTGGTGCTGGATTACAGCCTGGAGGACAATATCATCCTTCAGAACTATTTCGAGCCGCGTTTCACAAAACACGGTTTCCTGCAGCGCAGGGCCATCCGGGAGTATGCGGAGAAACTGATCGAACAGTACGACGTCCGTTCCGGCCAGGGCCCGATCACCGCGGCGCGGGCCATGTCCGGCGGCAACCAGCAGAAAGCCATCGTCGCCCGCGAGATTGACCGGGGGCCGGAGCTCCTGATCGCCGTCCAGCCCACCCGCGGCCTGGACGTAGGCGCCATCGAGTATATCCATAAGCAGATCGTGGCCCAGAGGGACGCCGGCAAGGCGGTATTGCTCGTCTCCCTGGAACTGGACGAGGTGATGGACGTCAGCGACCGGATCCTGGTTATGTACGAGGGTGAGATCGTCGGCGAATTCGACCCGAAGACGACGACGGTGGAAGAACTGGGCCTGTACATGGCGGGCGCCAAAAGAGCGACGGAAGAATCGGACCTGTACTTGGCGGGCGCCAAGAGAAAGGAGATGTGATTATGCAGGGCAAGGAAAACAAAAAAACGTCCTTTTTCTCCATCCCCTGGGTCCAGACCATCACTGCGTCGCTGATCTGTATTCTATTGGGCCTCCTGATCGGCTTTATCGCCCTTCTGATCATCAACCCGGAAAACGCCTGGGACGGTATCGTAACGGTGCTCAAGAATTTCTGGAATTACAAGCAGGCCACCAAGCAGGTGAAGTATTTCGGACAGACCCTGGTCAAAATGGTGCCCCTCCTCATGTGCTCCCTGAGCGTGCTGTTCGCCTATAAGGTGGGCCTGTTCAATATCGGCGTGGCCGGGCAGTACGTCATCGGCGCGGGCGCTTCCCTGTACTGCGCCTTGGGCCTGGGAATGCCCTGGTGGGTCTGCCTAATGGCGGCGATGGTTTTCGGCGCGGTCTGGGGCGCCATCCCCGGCATCCTGAAGGCTTACCGGAACGTGAACGAGGTCATCTCCGGCATCATGCTCAACTGGATCGGGCTGTACCTGATCAACACCATCCTGACCCAGGTGAAGAACCCCACCGGAAAGGACACCTTTACGGTGGCCAGCAAGAACCCTTCCGCCCTGATCCCTTCCCTGGGGCTGGGCAGCCTGTTCAATAACGAAAAAACGGTCACCATCGCCATCCCCCTGGCCATTATCATCGCCGTGGCGGTATGGGTGCTGCTGAGCAAGACCCGCCTTGGGTATGAGCTGAAAGCCACCGGCCTCAACAAGAACGCGGCTATGTACTGCGGCATGAGGGAAAAGTTCAACATCATCCTGACCACGGCCATTGCGGGCGCGCTGGCGGCTCTCGGCGCGGCGATGCTGTTCCTGACGGACTCCATGCAGTGGGAATGCACCCAGTCCTCGGTGCCCGCCATGGGCTTTAACGGCATCGCGGCGGCATTCCTCGGCGGCCTGAACCCCATCGGCACCATCTTTTCCGCCTACTTTATCCAGCACATCACCGAGGGCGGCGCGCAATTGACCAAGCTGGGCTATTTCTCGCAAATCTCCGATTTCATTTCCTCCTTCATCATTTACCTGTGCGCCTTTGTGCTGTTCTTCCGCGGGATTATGAACCGGAAGCCCGGTGACAGGGCCGGACGTAGCAAGAAGGGAGGCAAAAAAGCATGACGACTCTCATTTCCTACACGATCTTCTTTGCGTCGGTGCTGATGCTGGTGGCGCTGGGCGGCTGCTTCTCCGAGCACAGCGGCGTCATCAACCTGGGCCTGGAAGGCGTCATGGTCTTCGGCGCCTTGGGAGGCGCCCTCGGGATGCGGTATGCGGACCTGCCCCCCTTTGTGATGGTTGTATGCTGTGTGCTGATGGCGGTGCTGTTCGGAATGCTTTATTCGCTGTTATTGGCGGTGGCAGCCATCAACTTCAAGGCGGACCAGACGCTGGTGGGTACGGCGATGAACCTGCTGGGCACCGCGGCCGCCACGGTCATCGTCAAGGCCCTGAACATGGCTGCCGACCCCAACAACACGTCTTCCGAGATTGTGTACGTGGTACCTAAAAAGTTCTTCATGGTGAATTTCATGGGCTTTGAGATCAGTTACCTGATGCTGCTGGCGGTGGTGCTGCTTGTGATCAGCTACCTGGTACTGTACCGCACCAGGTTCGGCCTCAGGCTTCAGGCCTGCGGCGAGCATCCTCAGGCGGCGGCCAGCGTGGGCATCAACGTATTCAGGATGCGCTATGCCGGCGTTCTGATCTCCGGTTTCCTCGGCGGCCTGGGAGGACTTATGTACATCCTGGGAGGCGTGTCCCAGTGGAAGTTCGAGGTGGGCGTCGCGGGATTCGGCTTTTTGTCCCTGGCGGTCATGATCTTCGGCCAGTGGAAGCCGCTGCGCATCGCGGCGGTGGCGCTGCTCTTCGGCCTGTTCCGGTCCCTGAGCAACACCTACAATGGCTTCCCGTTCCTTGTTGAGCTGAATCTGCCCGGTTCTGTGTATAATATGCTGCCCTATATCGTATCCCTGGTGGTGCTGGCCTTAACCAGCAAAAACAGTCATGCCCCCAAGGCGGAGGGCATTCCCTACGACAAGGGCATGCGCTGACGCCGGGCTTATCGCAAGGTATTCGGGGCTGCCGCGGAAACGTCAAATCCGCGGCAGCCCTCTTTTTGCGGCATACGGAATATATAGGCCGAAAACCATGCGAAATATGAAAGCAAACCGGAACCGTGTCTGAAGGGTTTTTTCTCCGCCCGCGCTTCAGCTGCCCGCAGGGTGTTTTCCGCCTGATTCGGCGGTTTGCCCGCGGCGGCGTGCCTTCCCGTCGCGGGTACCGCCGTGCTTGCCTTTTCCGGTGAAGAGAGCCGAGGCTGATAAAACGGTGGACATCCATGGCGTCTTCGCGTCGGTGAAGGCAAGAAAAACCTTCGGTTGTATATTCTGTTTTTCCCGAAACAAATACTCCCCCTGAAGAGGGCGCCGTTTTTTCCGGCGCCTGCTTCAGGGGGAGCATATCATATCCGCGCTTTTTTCTCTTTATTCCTTGACGGCCTTCATGCCTGACAGGGACAGGCTTATGCCGAAGGGCAGCGCCGTCGTCAGCACAAAGACGCCCCATACGGCGAGCCTGGTATCGCGGAAAAGTGTCGGCGATGCCACAATATTATCCGCAGTCGTACTGGCAGCGCCGGCGTTGGTGAGGGTTCTGTACAGCAACAGGGAAACATCGGTTTGCCTGAGATAAGTTACAGATGCGCGCGTATCCCCGATGCCCAGGACGATGGCAAACAGCGCCGCGGCCAGCGCGAAGCGGACGCATTCCGCCATCGACTTCGGACGCGCCAGCATCAGTATGACAGCCATGGCTAAAGCCCGTGGGCTGAACAGCCAGCTCAGCGCGACCGCAAAGCGTGTATCGAGCAGCCCGACTTTGCGCATCAGCAGATATTCCGTAACCCACGTCTGGCCGAGAGAAAACACGGCGAACAGGAACGCTGCTCTGGAAAAACCGCCCGCGGCGGCGCCTTTTTTTCCTCCGAGTACCTGGACGAGCAGGAACAGACCGAAGCCGACCGGGAGCGCAAAAAGGATTTCCGCAAGCGTTCCCGTGACGGCCTGAGATACGCTTGCGTTCCCAGACAGGATATTTCCGCGGCCGAAAGCAAGATACGCGCCGATTGCCGCCAGGAGGACCGCCGCCGCAATGCCGGGAACGGCGTCGATGAACCGGGCGCGCTGTCCGTCCGGGTCCTTCCTTGTGTTCCGCGTCAGCATGGCCAGCAGAATGCAGCCGCCGACGGCAAACGGAAGGGTGATCAGCGCGTTCAGGACATAGCCGGCAGCGGAATAAGAAAATTGTCCGTTCAAGAGGCCCATCTGGTACAGATAAATATCGGCGCGCATGATGCGGCGATTCAGCGGGTTGTCAATCAACGAGCGAACGCCTTCCTGACCGTTAAGAAACGACATCAGGAACATGGCGGACACGACCAGCGCGGACCTGACGCCGCCGCCGAGCCTGCGCGCCAGCAGCGCGCCGGCGGCCAGCGAAAGGCCGCACCAGGACAGGGCGCCGCAGAGAATGTCCGCCGCGGGCGATACGCTGGCCAGGTTGATCAGACTTTCCCAGGAAAAACGCGGAACGGCGGCCAGCAGGAATCCGAACGTGATTCCGGCTTTCCGGCCGGCGTTTCCGCTTTTTCCGAGCCCCATGCCCGCAAAGCCGGCCAGGACGGTGAGAACCGCGGTCAACAGGCTGTAAACCACGGAATGAAGGAGCGCGTTCGGGTATGCGGAATTCGCAAACAGCCTTTGATAATAATCGAATCCGACAAACTGGCTCTGGAACAGTCCTTTGAAAAGGTTGTATTTTTCCATGGAAAGCATCATTTCCGCCCCGAAGAACAGGACGGTTGCCGTAAGGCAGATGCCCGTCAGGATCCAGATCAGGCCGGAGCTCCGTTCAGCGGTTTCCGTTTCCCGCGTTTTTTCATATGGGTTTCCGTCCGAGGTATCGCCGCTGCCGCCGCGGTAGGCGGGAACGCCTTCCGGCCCGACGTATTTACTGGACCCGAAAGCCAGGATCAGGTAGAAAATGAACGGCAGGAAGATCAGGCCGACCGTAAAACCGCCGCTCTGTCCGTAAGACCGGGATACCTTATGGCAGCTGACGCAGTACATGATCAGCGTGATGATGCTTATAATGATGTTGATTATCGGAATCGACGCGAGAAAGGCGGACAGGATACTCAGTACGAGGAGAGCGACCCAGGCTCCGACGCTCCACGTGAGTTTATACCACAGAAAACCGTTGTAGAACGGGATCAGGCACTTCCAGCCCGGTTCGCCCGCTTTCTGAAACAGCTTCCACTGGGCGATGATCATTACCGCGAGCGCGGCCAGCCCCAGCACGAGGATGATTGCCAGCATTCCGGCAAGATCGCCTGAACCATAGTAGTACGATGAACGCAATTCTTTTCCCTCCCCTGCGGATGAATTTGATCCGGATATGACACGGACGTTTACGGCGCTTTCCCGAAACAGGTGAATTATAAGAAGCATTCCTTATGATTGTCCTGCGGAGACCGCGCCGCCCTTTCGATCCGGCGCTCGGCGCACCGGATCCGGCCATTTTCCATGATATTTGTTATATCACAAATCGGTGACCTGTTCAAGCATTCGTCTTTTCTTTCCGGATGATTTATCGTCGGAAACGGTCCGCCCGGAAGAGAAAAAGGGGAACAGAAAAAAACAGTGCAGAAACAAAAAAACGCTTGACAAAAACTGCCCGTTCGGGTAAATTCTGTTTAATTGCATATTCAATGCTGTGAAGGCACCATGCGGGCGGGCAACCGCTGAAGAGAGCCGGTGGTCGGTGCGAACCGGTGCGAGTCCCGGGCCGCAGTCTCCTGCCAGAGCAGATCTCCGGAAGGCGGGCTGAAGAGCCCGGCTGTGTATGGAGGTCCGGCGGACCCCGTAATCAAGGTCAGGCGCTTTATGACGAGCGCTGCAGAGCGGCCGCTTTTGCGGCAATCCGGGTGGTACCGCGATTTATTCGTCCCGGAGGTTCATCTTACCGTGAGCCTCCGGGCTTTATTGTGGCCGGGGGACAAAAAAGAAAACTTGGGAGCCGAGGCTCCGGAATGTGAGGGAACATGAAAAAGCTTCAGGTAATCGATATGACGCTGCGCCAGGCGGCAAACGCGGGCGGCGGGGAACTGACCTTCAAGGACAAGCTGGAGATTGCCAGGATTCTGGACCGCCTGAAGGTGGACGCCATCGAGCTTGCGCCCATCACCGGCACCAGGGCGGAGCAGCTGACCAACCGCACCGTGGCGTCGATGGTTTCCGCCAGGGTATCGGCGGCGGTGGAGGTGGCCGCGGGCAACATCGAGGAAACGTGGGACAGCATAAGAAACGCGAAGGAGCCGTCCCTGAACCTGCTGGTACCGGTGTCGACGGTCCTGATGGAGTATTCCTGCCATAAAAAAGCGCCGGCCATGCTTGCCCTGGCCGCCGAAATGGCGGGGCGCGCCCGGTTCCACTGCGAGCACGTGGAGATTTCCCTGGTGGACGCCACCCGGGCCGAAAATGAATTCCTGTGTGAAATGATCAGGACCGCGATCAAGGCCGGGGCCGACCGGGTGACGGTGTGCGATACGGCGGGCGTCATGCTGCCCGATGAATTCGGAACCTTCATCGCCGGGATCCGTTCCCGGGTCCCCGAGCTGGAGGGCCTGGAATTCTGCGTGCAGATCAGCGACGAAATCTCCATGGCCCTGTCCTGCGCCGCCGCCGCGGTGCGCGAAGGAGCCACGGGCATCAAGTGTACCGCCGTCAAGTGCGGGTACCCCGCGCTGGAGGAGGCGGCCAGGTTCATCCGGGCGAAGGGAACGGACATCGGGATTTCCTGCGGCCTGAGGGATACGGAGATCCACAGGGCCGTAACGCAGATCGGCAGGCTCCTGACGCCGGCGGAGGAGACCGGGCATTTCGGCTCTCCGGCACCGGAGGAGACCTCCGGTATCTGTCTGGACGTCAACGATACGGCCGCCGACGTTTCCCGGGTGGCCCGTCAATTGGGATACGAGCTCAGCGAAGAGGACGGAGCCAGGGTATACGAGGCCTTCCGCAGGGTGGCCGAAAAGAAGCATTTCGTGGGCGCCAGGGAGCTGGACGCCATCATCGCCAGCGCGGCGATGCAGGTGCCGCCCACCTATAAGGTGCTCAGCTACGTCATCAACAGCGGCAGCGTCATCACGGCCACGGCCAATATCCTTCTGGAGAAGGAAGGCGCCCAGGTTCGCGGCGTCGCCATCGGCGACGGCCCCATCGACGCGGCTTTCCAGGCCATCGAACAGATCATCGGCCATCATTACGAGCTGGATGATTTCCAGATCCAGACCGTGACGGAGGGCCGCGACGCCATGGGCAGCGCCCTGGTGAAGCTTCGCTCGGGCGGAAGGGTGTATTCGGGCAACGGCATTTCCACCGATATCATCGGCGCGTCGGTCCGCGCCTATGTCAGCGCGCTGAACAAAATCGCCTACGAACTGAACTGATCCGACGTCCGGGCCGCCGAAAAGGATTGTTCCGTGGCGGTCCGTGAATAAAAATACGCAGAAACCTGATCCGGGAGGACAGTCAAGTGAAGCTTTCATTTTCAATACAGAACTGGAAGGGCATGTCATGGGAGGAACTCTGCGGCGCGGCGGTAAACGCCCGCCTGCAGGGCATTGAGATGGTCGACGTCCGGGGACCGCTTTTTTCGGGGAAAAACAGCCCCACCAACCCGGACCGTTCCGCCGGCGTCCGGCGGACCCTGCTGGGCCTCGGGCTGGAGGTGCCCTGCGTCGGCACGGTCCTGGACTGGCATAATCCCGATTTCTTAAGGGAATTCGACGAATGCGTCGAAACGGCGGTCAACCTGGGCATCCCCTGCGTCAGCGTACATTCCGGCTGCGAGGACGACGACGACAACGCGAGGGTCCTTTCGGAGCTTCTGGAAAGGACGGCCCCCCGCAAGGTCACGGTGCTGGTGGAGACGGCCTTTCGCTACGCGGATACCCGGAAGCTGAGGGACCTTCTGAACCGGTTTGCCGACGACGAACGCCTGGCCGCGCTGTGGAAAATGGAGGAAACCGTCTTTGCCGCGGGGGAGGACGCCGAAAAGAGCATCACGAACCTTGGTGCCTACGTTCGCCATGTCCACCTGCACGACGGACGGGAGAAGGACGGCAGCCTGGTCCCGGAACTGATCGGCGAAGGCGCGCTTCCGCTCACGGACCTGTTCAACGCCCTCAGATCGGTGAATTACGACGGCTACGTTTCCCTGGTGTGGAATCCGGAATGGACCAGGGAACTGGACGATATCGACATCATCCTGACCCATTACGAAAACACCATGAGGGCCTTCGCAAACACCAAGCGGGGCCATCACCACCTGTACTGGAGCAACCGGCACAGGGGCCGGTACGTCTGGAAGAAGGGCGAGCTGATCGAAAAGACTTTTTCCCAGGTGCTGGACACCATGGTGGAACATTTCCCGGACCAGCAGGCCATCCGTTTCACCACCCTGGACTACACCCGCACCTACAGCCAGTTCCGGGACGACGTGGACGAATTCGCCCGGGCGCTGGTGTCCCTGGGGGTAAAGGCCGGGTCCAAGGTGACCATCTGGGCCACCAACGTGCCCCAGTGGTTCCTGACCTTCTGGGCTGCCACCAAAATAGGCGCCGTGCTTGTCACCATGAACACCGCCTACAAAATCCACGAGGCGGAATACCTCCTGCGCCAGTCGGATACCCACACCCTGGTCATGATCGACGGCTACAGGGACAGCGATTACCGCGCCATCGTATCCGAGCTCTGCCCCGAGATGAAGAACCGCAAGGCGGGCGAGGCGCTGCACTGCAGGAGGCTGCCGTTTTTGCGCAACGTGATTACCGTGGGCTTCAGGATGCCCGGCGCCCTGACCTGGGACGAGGCCCTTGCCTGCGCCTCCCGCACCCCCAGGGACGAGATCCGCCGCATGGCCGCCATGGTGAACGTCAACGACGTGTGCAACATGCAGTATACCTCGGGCACCACCGGCTTCCCCAAGGGCGTGATGCTGACCCATTACAACATCGTCAACGACGGCAAATCCATCGGCGACGGCATGGACCTGTCCACCGAAGACCGGATGATGATCCAGGTGCCCATGTTCCACTGCTTCGGCATGGTGCTGGCCATGACGGCGACCATGACCCACGGCGGCACCATATTGCCGATCCCGTATTTTTCGCCCAAGTCCTCCCTGTCCTGCATTCATAACGAGCACATTACCGCCTTCCACGGCGTGCCCACGATGTTCATCGCGATGCTGAGCCATCCGGACTTTCCGAAGACGGATTTCAGCCACATGCGGACAGGCATCATGGCCGGATCCCCGTGCCCCATCGCCGTGATGCGTGACGTGGTGGAAAAGATGCACATGCCCGAGATCGTAATCGTTTACGGGCAGACCGAGGCGTCCCCCGGCTGCACCATGAGCCGCACCACTGATCCCCTGGAGGTCCGGGTGACCACGGTGGGCAGCGCTTTCCCGGAGGTGGAATGCAAGATCGTCGATCCCGAGACGGGGGAGGACTGCCCGGACGAGGTGATCGGGGAGTTCGTGGCCCGGGGCTACAATATTATGAAGGGCTATTACAAAATGCCCAAGGCCACCGCCTCCGCCATCGACAAGGACGGCTGGCTGCACACCGGCGACCTGGCCTGCCGCACGCCCGAGGGAAACTACCGCATCACCGGACGGCTGAAGGACATGATCATTCGCGGCGGCGAAAACATCTATCCCAAGGAGATCGAGGAATTCATTTATACCCATCCCAAGGTCAGCGACGTGCAGGTGATCGGCGTGCCGGACCAGGCGATGGGCGAGGAGATTATGGCCTGCATCATCCTGAAGGAAGGGGAGACCATGACGGAAGACGAAATGAAGAAATACGTCCTGGACCATATGGCCAAGCACAAGGTGCCCAGGTATATCGAATTCGTCACGTCCTTCCCGATGAACGACGCCGGCAAAATACAGAAATACAAAATGCGCGAGGAAGCCGTGAAAAAGCTGGGCCTGGAGAAGGCCGCCAAAATAGAAACGGCATAACGGGAAAACGGCGAAATGACACGGATTATCGACAGCCACTGCCACATCTATCCCGACCGCATCGCCCAAAGGGCCGTGGAGGCGGTGGACCGGTTCTACGGCGGGCTGCCCGCCAGGCCCATGGACGGAACCGCGGGCACCCTGCTTTCCTCCGGAAGGCGCGCCGGGATCTCCCGGTTTGTGGTGCATTCGGTGGCGACCGCCCCCTCGCAGGTTGAAAACATCAATCATTTCATCGCGGAAACGATGGAACGGTCCCGCGGCGCGTTCATCGGCCTCGGGGCGCTCCATCCCGACGCCGAGGACGTCCGGCGGGACGCGGCCCAAATCGCCGCCCTCGGTTTGCGGGGGGTCAAGATCCATCCGGATTTCCAGCGGTTTGAGATGGACAGCCCGAAGGCTTTCAGGCTGTTTGAGGCCTGCGCCGAATTCGGCCTGCCGGTGCTTGTGCATACGGGGGATTTCAGGTATGATTATTCCAACCCCGAAAGGACAGCGCGGGTATTGAAGGCCCTTCCGGAGCTTCGCATGATCGGGGCGCATCTGGGGGGATGGAGCGTCTGGGACCGGGCCGAAAAGCTGCTCGCGGGCTTTGAAAACCTGACGGTGGATACGTCGTCCTCCTTCCGCTGGCTCGGACGGGACAGATCCGCGGAGATGATCCGCGCCTTCGGGGCGGACAGGGTCATGTTCGGGACGGATTACCCGATGTGGTCCCAGACATGGGAACTGGACTTCCTCCGATCCCTGGGACTTGACGGGGAAGAGGAAGAAAAGATTCTTTGGAAAAACTGCGCCGGGATGTACCGGATTTCATTTGACTCTGAGGAGGAAAAAGCAGATGCCCGAGGGCAATAAACGTTTTGTGACCATGGACGGCAACGAGGCCGCCGCGTATATCGCCTACGCCTTCACCGACGTGGCGGCGATCTATCCCATTACGCCCTCCTCGCCGATGGCGGGGAAGACCGATCTTTGGAGCGCCAAAGGGAAGAAGAACCTGTTCGGGCAGACGGTGCGCCTGGTGGAAATGCAGGCGGAATCCGGCGCCATCGCCGCGGTCCACGGCGCCCTTGAAACAGGCGCCCTGGCGACCAGCTTCACCTCCTCCCAGGGACTGATGCTGATGATCCCGACGATGCACCGCATCGCCGGCGAGCGCCTGCCGGGGGTTCTGCATGTGGCCAGCCGCACCGTCGGCACCCACGCCCTTTCCATTTTCGGCGACCATTCGGACGTGATGAACTGCCGCCAAACCGGCTTTGCCATGCTTTCCACCGGCTCCGTCCAGGAGGTCATGGACCTGGCCGGCGTCGCCCATCTTTCGGCTGTCAAGGCAAGGGTGCCCTTCATCCATTTCTTCGACGGCTTCCGCACCTCCCACGAGATCAACAAGGTGGAGGAAATGCCCTACGAGGCCCTGGGGGATATGCTGGACCGGGACGCCCTGGAAGCTTTCCGCGCTCAGGCCCTGAACCCGGAACACCCGATGATCCGGGCCACGGTGCAGAACCCCGATATCTATTTTCAGGTGAGGGAGGCCAACAACGGCGATTACGCCGCGCTTCCCGACGTGGTGGAGGACTACATGGCCCGGGTATCGGCGCTGACCGGGCGGGAATACCGCCTGTTCAATTATTACGGCGCCCCGGACGCGGACCGGGTGATCGTGGCCATGGGCTCGGTGTCCGGATGCGTGCGTGAAACGGTGGATGCCCTGAACGCCCGGGGGGAGAAGACCGGGTTTGTGCAGGTCCACCTCTACCGGCCCTTCGATACGCGGCGCTTTGCCCTGTCCCTTCCCGCGGCCTGCCGCCGGGTGGCGGTGCTCGACCGCACCAAGGAAATGGGCGCTTCCGGCGATCCCCTGTATCTTGACGTCCTCAGCGCCCTCAGGGAGCGGGCCGACGTCACGGTGGTGGGCGGAAGGTACGGCCTGTCGTCCAAGGACACCACGCCCTCCCAGATCGCGGCGGTGTTTGAAAACCTGAAGGCGGAAAAGCCGCTGAACAGCTTTACCATCGGCATTACCGACGACGTGACGGGCCTGTCCCTTCCGGAAAAGGAAAAATTCTACCCGGCGTCAAAGGGACTGGTCAGCTGCAAATTCTGGGGCCTCGGCTCCGACGGAACGGTGGGCGCCAACAAGAACACGGTGGAAATCATCAATTCCCATACCGAAAAGTTCGGGCAGGCGTATTTTGAGTACGACGCCAAAAAATCCTACGGCGTCACCAAATCCCATCTGCGCTTCGCGGACGAGCCCATCATGTCGTCCTATTACGTCAAGTCGGCGGATTTCGTCGCCTGCCACAATCCCTCCTACATCGGACGGTACGATATCGTATCCGAGGTCAGGGAGGGAGGGACCTTCCTGCTCAACTGCCCCTGGGACGGGGACGAACTGGAAAAGCGTATCCCCGCCAAAGTGAAGCGTACCATTGCCGAAAAGCATATCCGCTTCTTTACCATCGACGCCCTGGGCATTGCCCGGGAGCTGGGGTTGGGCGGGCATTTCAACATGGTCCTCCAGGCGGCCTTCTTCCACCTGATGCCGGTCATTCCCGAGGAGGACGCGGTGCGCTTTATCAAGGCCGCGGCGGAAAAAACCTATTTTGCCAAGGGCGAGGACGTGGTAAGGCGCAACCTTGCCGCCATCGATGCCGGCATCTCTTCCGCCAGGGAGGTCCCGGTGCCCGAAAGCTGGCTCACCGCGGAGGACGAACCCGCGCCCGAAAGGAACGTGCCCGACGTCGTGACCGGGATCCTGGAGCCGCTGAACGCCCAGAAGGGGGACGACCTGCCGGTCAGCAGCCTGATGAAGTACAAAGACGGCGTGATGGACATGGGCCTGACCGCCTATGAAAAGCGCGGCATCGCCGTCCGGGTGCCGGTGTGGCGGGAGGACCTTTGCCTGCAGTGCAACCGCTGCAGCTATGTATGCCCCCACGCGGTCATCCGTCCCTATCTGATGGACGCCGGAGAAGAAAAGAGCATGCCCGAGGGCATGAAGGCCGTCCCGGCCAAAGGGAAGCAGGCGGAGGGAATGTTTTTCACCCTGCAGGTCAGCGCCCTGGACTGCACCGGCTGCGGAAGCTGCGTTAACGTGTGCCCGGCGAAGGAAAAGGCCCTCGTGATGACGCCGGTATCCAAAGCCCCGGATACCTCCGAAATTTGGGAATACGCCCTGCGCCTTCGGGAAAAGGGCGACCTGTTCGATCCTTATACCGTCAAGGGAAGCCAGTTCCGGCGGCCGCTGCTGGAATTCTCCGCCGCCTGCGCGGGCTGCGGTGAGACGCCCTACGCAAAGCTTCTGACCCAGCTTTACGGCGACCGGGTCTTCTGGGCCAACGCCACCGGCTGTTCCCAGGCCTGGGGCTCGGCCATGCCGGGGATTCCCTATACCGTCAACCGGCAGGGACACGGGCCGGCCTGGTCCAATTCCCTGTTCGAGAACAACGCCGAGTTCAGCCTGGGCATGGCGCTGTCCGTCCGCCAGCAGAGGGAGAAGGTGCGGGAGATGGCCGCGGCCCTGGGCGAAAGGACTTCCGACGCGGCCCTGAAGGAAGCCATCGGAAATTACCTTTCCGTCTTTGACGATTTTGAACTTTCCGCGAAGGCCTCCGCCGAGCTGATTTCCGCCCTTGAAAAAGAGGGCGGGGAGGAGGCCCGGGAACTGCTGAAACGCAGGGATCAGATGAGCAAGAAGACCTTCTGGATGTTCGGGGGCGACGGCTGGGCCTACGATATCGGGTTCGGCGGCCTGGACCATGTGGTGGCCAGCGGCGAAAACGTCAACGTGCTGATTGTGGATACCGAGGTTTATTCCAATACCGGCGGGCAGGCCTCCAAGGCGACCCCGGTGGGTGCGGTGGCCCAGTTCGCCGCCGCGGGCAAGAAGCAGCCCAAGAAGGACCTGGGCAGCATCCTGATGACCTACGGGAACGTGTACGTGGCCCAGGTGGCCATGGGGGCGGACAACGCCCAGCTGCTCCGGGCCCTGAAGGAAGCGCAGGATTACAACGGGCCCAGCGTCATCATCGCCTATGCTCCCTGCCAGGAGCATGGGCTCAGGTGCGGGGCCGATAAGGTGCAGGACGAAATGAAGAAGGCCGTGGATTCCGGATACTGGTTCCTGTACCGCTACAACCCGGAGGCTTCGCCCCGCTTCCATCTGGATTCGGGCAAGCCGACCCTGGCCTATGAGGAATTCCTGGACGGCGAGGTGCGCTACAGCTCCCTCAGGAGGACCTTCCCGGAGAACGCCAAAGTCCTGTTTGCCGAAGGCGCCGAGTACGCCCGGCAGAAGTATGAAAAGCTCAGGAGTCTCAGCGGGGAATAATCCCCGCCGGGTTTCGGCGGTCAGGCCGTCCCAAAGGGCGGCGCCGACCGCGTATCTCAAAACCCCGGAGGATGGTATGAACAAAGACAATTTTCTGAGGACGGATTACAACAGCCCCTTTATCCCCCAGCGGGCCGATCCCTATATCCTGAACGATCATGGGAACTGGTATTTTACCGCTTCGGTTCCGGAATACGACCGCGTGGTCCTGCGCCGCGCCGGGAGCCTTCGGGCCCTGAAGGACGCGGAGGAGAAGGTGATCTGGCGGGCGCATCCGGAGGGCGTGATGTCCCGGAACATCTGGGCGCCGGAGATCCGCCGGGTCCGCGGACAATGGGTGATCTATTTCGCGGCGGGGGAAAAGGACGATATCTTCAGGATCCGTCCCTGGGTGCTGGTCTGCGCCGGGGACGACCCGATGCGGGACCCCTGGACGGAAGCCGGACAGGTCAGGCCCGCGGATGAGTTCTCCTTCCGTGACTTTTCCCTGGACATGACGGTTTTCGAACACGGGGAGAGGCTTTTCTGCGTCTGGGCCGAGAAAGTAAGCGTCGGGAAAAAGATATCCAACCTCTATATCGCCGAGATGGCGTCGCCCGTGGAACTGAAGACCCCTCAGATGCTGCTTACATCGCCGGCCTACGCCTGGGAGAGGCACGGCTTCTGGGTTAACGAAGGCCCGACCGTCATCGAGGAGGGGGGAAGGATCTTCCTGACCTATTCCGCCTCGGACACAAGCGCGGCCTACTGCATGGGGATGGTGTGGATGGACGCGTCCGATGACCCGATGGATATCAGCGCGTGGCACCGGGTCAATCACCCGGTCCTGACCACGGATACCGGCAAGGGCATGCTCGGCCCGGGCCACAACACCTTTTTCCGGGACGGGGAAGGACAGGTCTTTACCTCCTTCCATGCCCGGAACTATGACGAGATCGAGGGAGACCCGCTGTACGACCCCAACCGGCACTGCTATGTGATGAAGGTGCCCTTCAGGGACGGGTTTCCGGTGTTCGATTACGAAAACCTGGTCAGGTGATATTATTTGTCCTGCAATTGCTTCCAGACTCGGATCGGATTTTTGATTATGCCCGGAATAAGTTCCGATCAGTGCGTGCTATGATGTCTTCATCATGCACCCTTCGGTGGGGACTGTATATGGAAAGGCGTACTGTTTTGCTGCAGAGAACGGAAAGGGAAAGAGCATCCTGACCCACTGGGAGGGAATTTGCATCGAATGTTTTTTTATTGACAATTGTATGATTATATTATATTATAAAAATGTGCTTTGTTAAGAAGAGGTTTACTCTTCTGGTTTTTAAGAATTGGAGGATTTTTTTATGAAGTACGAAAAAGCGGCAGCGGAAGTGATCCCCTTCGATTCGGAGGATTTCATCGTCACTTCGGGCGACACGCCTATTGGAAGCTTTACCTGCGGGCAATATACGCAGGGTGGCAGTTGCACCAGTATCAAATGGAGTTCAACCGGTTATTCCTGTGGAAGCTATACGAACGGCAATTGTCAGAATGTATACTCTCCTTCCGGCTCCATGGGAGACGGCTGTCATGCCTGGAATCTGACTTGCAGCAAGTTCTGATTTCATTTGCCGGGGCATTCGGCCCTTACTGTTCCGCCGGTAGTTTTTCAGAAGCCTCTGAACGGGTTGCGTTCCGAGGCTTTCTTGGTATTTAACAGAAGGACGGTAATCCCACCTTGCAGGGGAGCAACACTGAGAGTGAAGAAAAGCATGGCTGATCAGGACAATAAAAGAATGGAATGCCTGTGGAGCGGAGATCCTCGGGTCCGTGTGCTCCTAGGAAAGCAGAAGCTGCCTGAAGAAGGGGAAAAGATCCGCCTGAGCCGGTTCGTTTACTTCCTGTACTCTGAGGGCAGGTATCTGCTGTTTCATACGCTGACAAGGAAGCTGCTTTCGCTGCCGCCGCAGATGATCGATTATTTTGCAGACGGACGGCTTTTTTCGCAGGATGTCCTAGCACGGGAGGTGCCTGCAAAGTTATACGAGGATTTTTTTCTTGTGCCGGAAAGCACGCTGGAAAGCCAGATCTATCTGGAACTGATGGATGTACTGAGGCTCAAGGAGGAGTTGCCGCGGGGGATTACCCAGTATGTGATCCTGCCGACGACTACCTGCAATGCCCGATGCTTTTACTGCTTTGAACAGGGTATGAAGTATCGAAAAATGAGCGCAGAAACGGTGGAGGACACCCTTCGCTTTATCCTGCGGCATAAGCCGAAGGACCGGAAGAGGATCCATATCCACTGGTTCGGCGGAGAGCCCATGTGTGCCGCTGACAACATCGACCATATCTGTGCCGGCCTTAATAAAGCGGAAATTGAATATGATGCCGAGATGACCAGCAACGGCAGCCTGTTTACTGAGGAGACGGCTCGAAGGGCTTTTGAAGCATGGAAGATATCCGAGATCCAGATCACACTGGACGGCATGGCTGAAGAATATGCGCGGCGAAAGAGGTATATATCTTCAATCAAAGACCCGTTTGCGGCAGTGATTCGCAGCATGCATCTGCTGATCGCGGCCGGGATCAAAATCACCGTCCGGCTGAACGTGGATGAGAACAACCTTGGGGAAGCGTTCCGGGTGGTGGATTATCTTTCGGAGGAGTTCACGGAAGAGGAAAGAAAGAAGCTGCGGACGTATGCTCATTCCCTTTTCGGCCAACTGGGGGACGGGCTGAACGCCTGCCCTGTGGACACCGGCAGCGACGCTCTGGAAGCGCGTGTGGTGGAGATCAACGACTATATCCGGCGAAGGGGACGGATGGCTCCTGATATGGACGCGGTTTTCAGGCTGAAAACCCATTACTGCATGGTGACGGCCCCTGAATGCAATGTGCTGATCGATGCGGCCGGACAGTTGTTTGCCTGCGATGCCATGCCGGAGTACATGCGGTACGGCAGTGTAAAAACGGACATCGACCCGGATGCATGGAAACGGGTGACTGCTCCGTGTGCTGTGCGCAGGGAGTGCGGAGAATGCGTATTCCTTCCCCAGTGCACCGAATTTGACCGCTGCCCCAGCCGAATGGCTTATGACCAGTGTTTTCGGCAGGAGAAGCGGAGGCTGGACAGGGAGCTGCGCGTGATAGATGCGTTTTATCGTGAACGGCAGAATAAACAGCGTGATGCGGTGGAAACCGCCGGCGGGAAACCAATACAGTAAGGAGGAACAACTATGCGGATCAAGGAAGGGTATATCGTCAAAAAGCTTGGCACCGGATATGTGGCCGTTGCGGTGGGCGATGCCGCGAAAGAATTCAACGGTGTTATACGGCTCAACCCAGCCGGTGAATTCCTGTGGAGAAGCATTGCCGAAGGTGCCGACACCAGGGAGAAGCTGACTGCCGCCATGCTGGAACGTTATGAAGATCTGGACCGGGCAAGAGCTGAAAAGGACCTGACGGAGTTTTTGGATACGGTGGCGTTTTGCCTGGAGGAATAAAAATCTTTGTTTTGGTATGTACGACATCAGTGCCGGACCGTCCGTTCTGAAATTCTGAAGTATTGACGAAAGATGCTGAAAACCAACCGAAGGAACGGGGGAGCCTGCCGCCGAAGTACGGGGAGATACAGCAAAGGAACGCCGAAACATGAATTCACCTTCAACAACCCCCATGAAGGGGCATTGGAAAAAAGGGACCTTCAGGGAAATATATGCGGACTGGAAATGGATCGCTTCCTATTCCAAACGCTTTAAAGGGCCTGTCGCGGTGTATACCGTGCTGGGCCTTATGAGCAGCACCCTTGGACTGGTTTCTTCCGTTGCAGGGAAATACCTGGTGGACGTCGTTATCGGCCGCAAGGCGGACCGGCTTTGGCTGGCTGCGCTTGTGATGGCAGGCAGCGCGCTGCTGTCCCTGGCTATCAGCAACCTGATCGGCCGTTTTCGCCATCGGTTGGATGTGGATATGACCAATGTAATCCGGTCGGACGTGTTTGACAGTGTGATGGACGCCGACTGGCAATCGCTGAACCGGTTTTCAAACGGGGATATCGTGAATCGCTTTCACAACGATATCGCCGCTGTGGCGGGCAATGCCGTCAGCTGGCTGCCGAACGTGATCATATCGATCTATTCCTTTGTGACTACTTTTGCGGTGATCTGGTATTACAGCCCGGTGATGAGCCTGATCGCCCTGTCCAGCGCACCGGTGATCCTGCTTACAAGCCGGTTTCTGGTGGAAAAACAAAAGTCATATCGAAATGAAATGATGCAGACCACCAGCAGTATTTATTCCTTTGAAACAGAAACGCTGTATAACCTGGATACGGTAAAAAGCTTTGGGATCTCAAATACCTTCAGTGCACAGCTGAAGGAGCTGCAAATGCAGTACCGCCGCGTTACGTTGGCCTGGAATATGTTCCAGATCCATACGAATGTCTTTATGGCTGTCATCAGTCTGCTTGTAGAGTATGCAGCCTATGGGTACACCCTTTTCCTGCTGTGGGGAGGGCAGATCACCTATGGTACGATGACCCTGTTCCTGCAACAGCGAAACGCCTTGAGCGGCGCGTTCCAAGGCGTCGTCGGCATTGTTCCTGGGTTTATCAACGGCAGCGTATCAGCCCACCGCATACAGGAACTGATGGCTTTGCCCAGTGAAAAGCACCATGGGGAAAAGGTCCCGCAGGAATTCCTCCGTGGAGGCCTGACTGTGGCCATCAAAGGGGTGGGATTTGTCTATGAAGACGGCGAACGGGTGTTGGAACCGTCAGATTTTGAGGCGCGCCCCGGACAGATCACCGCGCTTGTCGGCCCCAGCGGCGAAGGAAAGACCACGATCCTCAGGCTTCTGCTGGGGATCATCAAACCTGAAAGCGGGTCTTGTGAGTTCCTCTCAGAAAGCGGACAGGCGCTGCCTGTAAGTGCGGAAAGCAGGCCGCTGGTTTCTTATGTTCCACAGGGGAATACCCTGCTCAGCGGCACCATAGCGGAAAATATGCGCCTTGGAAAGCGTGACGCTTCGGACAGCGAGATCATCATGGCCCTCAAGCAGGCTTGCGCCTGGGAATTTGTCGGTAAAATGTCTGAAGGCATTGACAGCAGTATTTTAGAACGTGGAAAAGGCTTGTCAGAAGGCCAGGCCCAAAGGATAGCCATCGCTCGTGCGCTGCTCCGCGACGCACCGATCCTGCTGATGGACGAGGCGACCAGCGCGCTGGATATGGAAACGGAAAAAGAGGTGTTGCGGAATATCCTCGGGAAAAATCCCGGACGCACCTGTATTCTCACGACGCACCGTCCTTCTGTGCTTCCGATGTGTGACCGGGTATACAGGGTGGGTGACAGGCGGATCACTCGGCTGGAAGAGCAGGAAATCGAGAGCATTGTAAGGAATTTCTGAGATAAAAAAGAACGAAAGAAAGATCCCTGAGGCGATGAGCCTCAGGGATCCGGATGGAGCATATCGGAGTCGAACCGATGGCCTCCACAATGCCATTGTGGCGCGCTACCAGCTGCGCTAATGCCCCGAACGAAAGATATGTTACCACATCCTTTGACTTTTGTAAAGCGTTTTTTTATTTTTTTGGTGATCAGGGTATGCGCATTATAGGCCGCCTGATTGCATTTCCGCACCGAATCTGATAAAATGCGGATAAGAGGGGCTCCGGCGCAAAAAACGCCGAAAAAGACCGCCAGCGCGTGTTTGTCCGCCCCGAATAACGGAAGGGGAAAGATCCGAATATGGCCGATCGATCCACAGGAGAACGCGGGACGCGGACGGGAACGCGGCAAAAGACGCATAAAGAAACGCAAAGAGAAACGCAAAGAAAAACGTCCGGATGCGGCGGAGAAAAAAAAGCACGGACATTCTCCGGGAATGCCGGGAGGGGCGCTGCCCCACGGCCGGCCCATGGCGGGAAACCGGAGGGCAGGCGCTTTAACAGCGCCGCGGGATCTTCCGCCGTCCGGCCGTCAGGGCCGTCCCGACCGGTCCGGCCCCAGGGCGCTGTGCCAAAGCGGAACGCGGACGGCGCTCCGACGCCGGGGCGTACGGCCGCGCTTTCGGTTCTGTGCGATATCAGAGAGAACGGCGCCTTTATTTCCGCGGCGCTGGATAAGTATTTTTCCGAGCACAACCTTCCGCAGATCGAAAAACGCTTTTGCACCAACCTGACCTATTCCTGCGAGGAAAACCGCCTGAAAACGGCCTATGTCCTGGACCGCTTTCTCCAGGACAGGGAGGCGCTGAGTGTCCGGCTGCAGCTGATCCTGGAAATGAGCGTTTCACAGAAGCTGTACATGGACAAGGTGCCGGACAGCGCCATCGTGGATGAGGCGGTGAAGCTGACCCGTTTCTCCGGGGCGGAGGGCATGACGGGCCTGGTCAACGCCGTGCTCCGCAAGGCCTTCACCTCCCTGGACGGCGATTTCGCCTGGCCGGACAGGGAGAAGGATCCGGCGGGATACCTGTCGGTGATGTATTCCGTTCCCCGCTGGCTTTGCGAAAAGCTTTCGGAGGAATACGGGGCCGACGCGGAGAAAATCTGCGCCTACCGGGGACAGCATTATATCACCGTTCGCCCCAATAAAATCAAATATCCCACCTCCGAGGCTTTCCGTCTGAAGGTGCTGGACAAAAAGGTGTGGGACTGCGAAAAGGCCCCCTTCCTGGACGCTTTTTACGTCCGCGGCGCTTCGGATATCAGCAGGGACTCGGACTACGCCTCGGGCGGTTTCTCCATCGAGGGGGTCAGCAGCATGCTGGCGGCCGATGCCCTCGGATGCCGGGGCGGAATGCAGGTGCTGGACGCCTGCGCGGCCCCGGGCGGCAAGACCGCGTATATCGCCGAAACGATGAAGGGAACCGGGAGGGTCTTCGCCTGGGACGTTTACGAGCACCGCGTGGAATTGATCCGCGCCATGACCCGGCGCCTTGGGCTGGACAACGTCCGTCCCGTGGTGAGGGACGCGTCGGTATTCCGCGAGGACATGGCGCAGACCATGGACGCGGTGCTCCTGGACGCGCCTTGCACGGGCCTCGGGGTGATGGACAACAAACCGGACATCAAATACAGGGTGACGGAAGAACAGGTGCGGGTTTTGACCGCCCTTCAGCAAAAGATGCTGGAATGCTGTTCCGGCTACGTCCGCAGGGGCGGCACCCTGGTTTATTCCACCTGCAGTCTTCTGAAAGAGGAAAACGAGGAACAGGTGCGGTTTTTCCTTGAGAAACATCCGGAATTCCGTATCGTTCCCCTTCCGGATTCTTTCGGCCCCCTCAGGGACCGGGCGGGGGAATGCGGCCTGCAGATCCTTCCCTGGCGCGACGGGATCGACGGATTTTTTATCGCGGCGATGAAACGGGAATGATCCGGGAGAAAAGCGCCGAACCCCTGCGGGAGGGCGGAAGGAGACAGGATGATCGAACTGGCCGGGATGTATCCCGATGAACTGAAGGAATGGCTCATGTCCCGGGGAGAAAAGCCCTTCCGGGCCGGGCAGATTTTTTCATGGCTCGGCAGGGGCCGGACGTTCGACGAAATGACGAACCTGGACCTCGGGCTTCGCCGGAGGCTGAAGGAAGAATGCGTCGACGCGGCCGTTGAGATCAGGACGGTGCGGGAATCCGCGCTTGACGGGACGCGCAAATTCCTGTTCGGGCTCAGGGACGGCAATTGTGTGGAAGGCGTGCTGATGCGATATCGCTACGGGCGCACGCTGTGCATCTCCACCCAGGTGGGCTGCAGGATGGGCTGCCGTTTCTGCGCAAGCACCCTGGAGGGACGCGTACGCGACATGACCGCCGCCGAAATGCTGGGGGAGGTCACCCGGGTCAACCGCCTTCTGGAAAGCGACGGGGAGTCCGTTCACAACATCGTTCTGATGGGGAGCGGGGAACCGCTGGATAATTATGACAATACGGTGCGTTTCCTCCGGCTCGCGGGCAATGAAAAGGGCGTCAATATCGGGATGAGGCATATATCCCTTTCCACCTGCGGGCTGGCGGATAAAATGCTGCGCTTTGCGTTGGAAGGCCTGCCCGTGACCCTGTCCGTTTCCCTGCACGCTCCGAATGACGAGATCAGGAAAAAACTGATGCCTGTCGCCCACGCGTATCCCATCCGCCGGATACTGGACGCCTGCCGGGTCTACATTGAAAAGACGGGGCGCAGGGTGATTTTCGAATACGCCCTGGTGGACGGCGTTAACAGCCGGCCGGAGCACGCTGCCATGCTGGCGGACCTTTTGAGGGGCATGCAGTGCCATGTGAACGTGATTCCGCTGAACGACGTTCCGGAAAGGGATTTGAAGGGCGTCACGGAAAAGCAGGTGGCGGAATTCCTTGACGTACTGAACGAAAAACATATTTCAGCCACCCGTAGAAGGGAAATGGGCGACGATATTGAAGGCGCCTGCGGGCAGCTGAGGAAAAAATACCTGGATGGAGGCGTGCAATGAAGGTCGTTTGGAAGACGGACGTGGGCCTGATGCGGAGTTCCAATCAGGATTATGTGCTTATCGGGGACGGTCTTTACGCCGTGGCCGACGGCATGGGCGGGCACAAGGGCGGAAACGTGGCCAGTTCCCTGTGCTGCAGCACGCTTATTTCTTGCCTGGAGGGCCTGAAGCCGGACGAAAAGGCCCTGAAATACGGGATCGGCGAGGCCAACGGCGCGGTATACGAAAAAGCGTCGCAGGACAGGGACCTGGAGGGCATGGGGACCACGCTGACGGTAATCTGGGACGCGGGGGACCGGGTCGTTCTGGGGCATGTGGGCGATTCCCGGGCCTACCTTTACAGGGACGGGCAGATTAAGCAGATCACGGAGGACCATTCCCTGGTATGGGAAATGATGAAGCGGGGATCCATTACACCCGAGGAAGCCAGGGTCCACCCTTACCGCAACATGATTACAAAGGCGGTGGGGACAGACCCGGCGGTCATTCCCGATATCCGCACATTGAAGGTCATCCCCGGCGACCTGTGGCTGATTTGCTCCGACGGGCTGACGGAATACCTGACGGACCGCCGGCTGGAGGAAACGCTGGAACGGTATTCCCCGGAGGAAGCGGCCGACAGGATGCTTAAGGAGGCGCTGGAGGCCGGCGGAAAAGACAATATATCACTGATCATCGCGGAGGTCACCCCATGATTCAGATCGGGACCGGGCTGAAGCTGGATGATCGGTACGAGCTAAAGGAACAGATCGGCCATGGCGGCATGGCCCTGGTTTATCGCGCCGTGGACCATCGGACCGGGCACGACGTGGCTGTCAAGATCCTGAAGCCGGAGTATGCCCGGGATCAGGAATTCCTGGAGCGTTTCGACTGGGAGGCCGCGGCCGCCAGCAAGATGACCCATCACAACATCGTCAACCTTCTGGACGTGGGCCAGGTGGATTCCATCCGATACCTGGTGATGGAGTATGTTCGGGGAAAGACGCTGAAGCAGGTCATCGAGGAAAAGGCGCCGCTGCCCTACGATATCGCCGGGCAGATCGCCATCCGCATTCTGTCAGCCCTGCAGCACGCTCACAATAACGGCATTATCCACCGGGACATCAAACCGCAGAACATCCTGGTCCATTCCGAGGGGCATATCAAGGTGGCGGACTTCGGAATCGCCAGGATGGAGGGCGACGCCACCCAGAACAAAAGCGACAGCGTGATGGGCTCGGTGTACTATTTTTCGCCTGAGCAGGCCACCGGACAGACCGTGACCGCCGCCGGCGATATTTACAGTGTCGGGGTGGTCCTGTATGAAATGCTTACCGGCACCGTCCCCTTCGACGGCGATACGCCGGTGGCGGTGGCGCTGCAGCATGTTTCCGTGGAGCCGCGCCCGGTGACGGACCTGGTGCCGGGCATTCCCGCCTCCATGGAGCGGATCGTCCGCAAGGCCATGGAGAAAAAACCGGAAAATCGCTACCAGAGCGCCATGGAGATGGCGCAGGACCTGCATCAGGCACTGCACGATCCCCGGAGGGACTGGTCCGTCACCACGCAGGACGTGCCGATCCCGATGATCTCCCAGGTGGAAAACACAAATCAGACAAGCGGCGGGACGGACAGGAACAGGACCAAATGGATGTACCGCGGTATTTCCGCCCTGCTGGCCGTCATGATGGCGCTGATCCTCGCTTTCGGCGTGTACAAATCGTACGACATGATTTTTAACGTGGCCACCGTGCCGTATCTGATCAACGAATACGAGGACAAAGCCGTGCAGCTGCTGGTACGGTCCGGACTGACGCCCTCAATCACCCGGACCAGCGACGACGAAAAGCCGGCCGGCGCCGTGATCATGCAGAATCCGGGCTACGACGTCCGGCTGAAAAAGGGCGATATCGTGTACCTGACGGTATCCACCGGGCCCGTGCGGCAGGAGGTGCCGGACCTGAGCGGCAAAACCGAGCAGGAAGCCCGGGAGATCCTTTCGAAGGTTGGGTTCACCCTCCTGGTGCTTCCCGAACGCGAGGTCAGCCGGGAAAATGTGGGAACGATTGTGCGCCAGTCGCCGAGGGCGGGGGAGATCGCCGTTCAGAACGGGATTATCCAGGTGGCGCTTTCGGGCGGCTGCGTGCTGCTGCAGGACCTGACGGGCTACAGCTATAACGAGGCCCTCGGAATCCTGGAGCAGATGGGGGTGGAGGTAAAGGACGTCAAGGATATGCCCGTCAGCAACGAGGCCATCGACGGCACCGTCGCGTCACAGCAGTATCTGGACAAAAACGGGAATATACTGGAGAACAACACCTATACGATCAAAAACAGCGGCGCCGGCGTGCTGCTGGCCGTCTTCCGGCTGGAAGGCGGCGGGGAATGAGCTTTCCGTTTTCACCGGCGTCCGCGGGCCGTGAGGGACGGCCTTATCGGGTGGATCAATGACAGAGTTTGCGCAGGGAACGCTCGTCAGGGGCATGGGCGGACTGTACACCGCAAGGACGGAGGACGGTCGGGAGTATGTCCTGCGGGCCAAAAAGAAATTCCGGAGGCAGCGCCTCGTTCCGCTGGTGGGGGACAGGGTGCTGTTCACCCCGGGGGGAATCAGCGACGAACACGGCTGGGTGGAGGAGATCCTGCCCAGGGCGAACCTGTTCGTCCGGCCGCCTGTGGCCAACGTGACGCTTTTGTGCGTTGTCGCCGCACCCGTGCCCGAGCCGGACTGCCTTCTGGTGGACAAGCTGCTGGTCTTTGCCCAGATGCAGAACCTGACCGCAGCGCTCGTCGTCAATAAAAACGACCTGGACGGCGGAGAGACCGCCGCGCGCCTGGCCGCGGCCTATGAAAAGGCGGGCGTACGGGTGTTCGACGTCAGCGCCTCCGCCGGGCGGGGACTGGACGAGTTGAAGCAGCGGCTGCGGGGGGAGAGCGCCTGCTTTTCCGGTCAGTCCGGTGTGGGAAAGTCTTCCCTGCTCAACGCGCTTTTTTCCGTGCGGGCGCAGACGGGGGAGATCAGCGAAAAGATCGCCCGGGGCAAAAACACCACGCGCCACACGGAACTGTTTGAGGCGGACGGCTGCCGCGTTTTTGATACGCCGGGCTTCAGCCTTCTGGAAATCGGCGAACCCCTGGACCCGGTGACGGTGCAGGAATGGTACCCCGAAATGCGGGATCTGAGGGACCGGTGCAGGTTTGAAGGGTGCTGCCACGCGTCCGAGCCCGGATGCGCCGTGAGGGATGCGGCGCAAAAGGGGGAGATGGACATGGGCAGGTATACCCGGTACACAATTCTTTTGGAGGACGCCCGGGAGGCATGGAAAAACAGGTACCGCTGACGGGCTTTGGGGGATCGGATGGGGAATAAATACGGCGCGGCCGGAAAAACAAAAAAATGGGCGCTGACTGAGGCCGGAAAGACCGCGAAAAAAAGCCTGGGGCAGAATTTTATTTTCGATACCGCCCTGCTGGAGGAACTGGCGGACCTTACCGGCATCGGTCCGGAGGCCAGCGTCCTTGAGATCGGCACCGGCATGGGCACGCTGACGGAGGTGCTGGCGCGCCGGTTCAAAAAGGTACGCACGGTGGAGATCGACAGCGCGCTGGCGCCCGTGCTGCGCCTGTCGCTTGAAAAGTATCCAAATGCGGAACTTGTCGAAGGCGATATCCTGAAGATGGACCTGGAAAAGCTGACGGAGGATATGACCCCTTTTCATGTGGTGGCCAATATCCCCTATTACCTTACCACGGAACTGACGGAGAAGCTGCTCTTCTGCCGCCGGAGGGCGCTCAGCGTCAACATGATGGTCCAGAAGGAAGCGGCCGAAAGGATCTGCGCGTCTCCCGGGGAGAAGGGGTACTGCCTTCTGAGCCTCCGGCGGGCGTACTTTGCCGACGCCGAGATCCTGAAGGAAGTGGACCGGACGGCCTTTGACCCGGTCCCCAATGTGGACAGCGCGTTCATCCGCCTGCGGATGAAGCGGATCGACGCTTTGCGGAAGAACACCTGCTGGACTGTATCCGGGCCTTCCCGGACGCCTATAAGCAGTTCAACGGCAAGCAGTACGCGGCTTTCTATCAGACCCACAGGGACGCCATAGCGCCGGTGTATGAGGCGATGGATCGCTGGGTCTGCGCCCACCCGAACCGGCGTCAGGCCCTGCTGGAGGACTTCACTGCGGAGTTTCTGCGCCAGTGGGAGGACTATCATCGCGCCCATCCCAAGGCAAGATCCAAGCACGCCCGGGATCGGCTGGCGTTCTCTAACAAACTGACCCTGGCCTGGTATACGATGCCTGCCGTCCGGAGCCTGGGCCTGTCCGTCAGCGAGGCCTTTCCGCGGCTGCTGTGTGACCGCTTTAAGGAACGCTACCCGGATAACTGCTTCGAGTTGGGCAGCTTTGAGGAGATCAACAGCGGCTTCCGCAAGCATTTGTCGCTGTT
>CADANQ010000027.1 GCA_902789365.1 uncultured Eubacteriales bacterium | reverse complement strand
CACCATCGTGATGGCGGCGGTCAGGGTGGTCTTGCCGTGGTCAACGTGACCGATGGTCCCGATATTGACATGCGGCTTATTGCGTTCAAAATGTTCCTTAGCCATAGGTATCATTCCCTCCAAGATATTCTTTTCCCCCATCCGCGCCGTCTTCAGCCATTGTTTCAGGCATGTACGAACCGCGCTTTCCCGGGGAAAGGAGTAATTCGTTTTTGTCTGCCGTCAGCGAACGCCGACGATCTTTTCCGCCACGGAGCGGGGCACTTCCTCGTAATGGTCAAACTGCATGGTGTACAGCCCGCGTCCCTGGGTCCGGGAGCGAAGGTCCGTCGCGTATCCGAACATCTCGCTCAGCGGAACATAGGAATGGATGCTCTGGTCCGCGTCCCTGGGTTCGATCTCCTCGATCCTGCCGCGGCGGGAATTGATGTCCCCGACCACGTCGCCCAGGTACTGGTCCGGCACGATGGTTTCCACCTTCATCACAGGCTCCAGCAGCTTTTCGCCCGCTTTTTCAAGGGCTGTCTTAAAGGCCATGGAACCGGCGATTTTGAAGGCCATTTCAGAGGAGTCCACCTCGTGATAGCTGCCGTCCAGCAGCGCGGCCTTGAAATCCACCACCTGGAAACCGCCGAGAGACCCGGAAGCGCTGGCTTCGCGGATGCCGTTGTCCACCGCGGGTATATACTCCTTGGGGATCACGCCGCCCACGATGCGGTTTTCAAAGCTGTATCCGGTACCGGGAGCCACAGGCTCGATCTCGATGACGCAGTGGCCGTACTGTCCGTGACCGCCGGTCTGGCGGACGTAGCGTCCTTCGGCCTGGACCTTTTTGCTGATGGTCTCCTTGTAGGACACCTGGGGCTTGCCCACCGTCGCCTCCACCTTGAACTCGCGCATCATGCGGTCCACGATAATTTCAAGATGAAGCTCGCCCATGCCGGCGATAATCGTCTGACCGGTCTCCTGATCGGTATACGTCTTGAAAGTGGGGTCCTCTTCCGCCAGGCGCTGGAGTGCCAGGGCCATCTTATCCTGGCCCGCCTTGGTCTTGGGCTCGATCGCCACCTGAATCACGGGCTCCGGGAATTCCATGGATTCGAGGATGATGGGGTTCTTCTCGTCGCAGAGCGTATCGCCGGTGGTGGTATCCTTCAGGCCCACGACCGCGGCAATATCGCCGGCGTAAACATGATCGATCTCTTCCCTGTGGTTGGCGTGCATCTGAAGTACGCGGCCGAAGCGTTCGCGCTTCTTCTTGCTGGAATTGTAGACGTAGCTTCCTGTTTCCACATTTCCGGAATAGACCCGGAAGAAAATCAGCTTGCCTACAAAGGGATCGACCGCCACCTTGAACGCCAGCGCCGCGAAGGGCTCGGCGTCGTCGGCTTTCCGCTCGCATTCGGACTCGGGGTCGTCAGGCTCGCTCCCCTTCACCGAGGGAATATCCAGCGGAGAGGGCAGGAACGCGACGATCGCGTCCAGGAGCAGCTGCACGCCTTTATTGCGGTAGCTGGTGCCGCAAAGCACCGGGGTCAGTTCGCATTTGATCGTGGCCTTTCGCAGCGCTTCGGTCAGTTCCTCGTTGGAGATTTCCTCCTCCATCAGGAATTTTTCCATCAGTACGTCGTCCGTCTCGGCGATCGCCTCAATCATGTTCCTGCGCGCTTCTTCCGCTTCCGCGAGCATGTCGGCCGGGATTTCTTCCTCGCGGATATCCTTGCCGTCGTCGTCGTAATAGATCTCGGCGCGCATTTTGAACAGGTCGAGAATGCCGCGGAAGGTGTTCTCCTTGCCGACGGGCAGCTGAATCGGAACAGCCTTTGTATGGAGGCGGTTGACCATCATATCAACGACGCGGCGGAAATTGGCGCCGGTGATATCCATCTTGTTGACATAGGCGATGCGCGGAACATGATACTTGCTGGCCTGACGCCATACGGTTTCGCTCTGGGGCTCAACGCCGCCCTTCGCGCAGAAAACGGCGACCGCGCCGTCCAGTACGCGCAGGGAGCGTTCCACCTCCACGGTAAAATCCACGTGGCCGGGGGTGTCGATGATATTGACCCGGTAGCCCTTCCAGAAGCAGGTGGTCGCGGCGCTTGTAATGGTTATGCCGCGTTCCTGTTCTTCTTCCATCCAGTCCATCACGGCGGCGCCGTCATGCACCTCGCCCAGCCGGTGGGTCTTGCCCGTATAGAACAGGATCCGCTCGGTGGTGGTGGTCTTTCCGGCGTCGATATGCGCCATGATCCCGATATTGCGGACTTTATCGAGGGTATGACTTCTGGGCATGCAATATGCTCTCCTTATCGATTAACGTAAACGGGAGATTACCAGCGGTAGTGGGCGAAAGCCTTGTTGGCCTCGGCCATGCGGTGCATTTCTTCCTTGCGCTTCACCGCGTTGCCGCCGTTGTTGGCCGCTTCCATCAGTTCGTTGGCAAGGCGCTCGTACATGGTTTTCTCGCCGCGCTTGCGGGAGAAATCCACAATCCAGCGCAGCGCCAGGGTCTGACGGCGTTCGGGCCTGATCTCCACAGGAACCTGGTAGGTAGCGCCGCCGACACGGCGGGCCTTGACCTCTACCTGGGGCATCACATTGTTCAGAGCGGCCTGGAAGACATCGTTGGCTTCCTTGCCGGTCTTTTCCTTGATCATATTGAAGGCTTCGTAGCACACCTGCTGCGCTACGCCGCGCTTACCGTCCAGCATGATCTGGTTGATCAGCTTGGTGACTACCGTCGTCCCGTATACAGGATCCGGCAGCACTTCGCGCTTGGGAATAAATCCACGACGGGGCATGTCAGTTCCCTCCTTGGAATGTTTAAGTGCGGTTTTCTTGTTCCTTGCGTCTGGCCGTCCCGGCGCGTCAGCATCACGCCGTTCCTTTCAGGGTGCCGTCTTTGCCGGATCGGCGCTCCGCGAGGCGATGTTCCTCTCGCCCCGAAAGCGTTCGGTCCGTCCGGCAGAACCGCGGCAGCGGCTTCCGGCGAAGGAATGCAAAAGAAAATTACTTCTTGGGGCGTTTTGCACCGTAGAGCGAACGGCCCTGGTTGCGCTTGGCCACACCGGCCGTATCAAGCGCGCCGCGGATGATGTGGTAACGAACGCCGGGCAGGTCGCGTACACGGCCGCCGCGGATCAGCACCACGGAGTGCTCCTGCAGATTGTGTCCGATACCCGGAATGTAGCAGGTACCTTCGATCTGGTTGGTCAGACGGATCCTCGCGATCTTGCGAAGCGCGGAATTGGGCTTCTTGGGCGTGGTCGTCTTGACACTCAGGCATACGCCGCGTTTCTGCGGGCAGCCCTGCAGGATGGGCGCGGTTGACTTGTTTGCAACCTTGACTCTTCCCTTGCGGATCAACTGATTGATCGTTGGCATGGAAGTACCTCCTGTAAAATGATCGGAGCCGGTATGAACGGTCTCCTCCTATAAAATCCCCGCAACCCCAGGGATATATAGTCTGTTCTTTGAAGGCCCGGCCCGTTTTAAAGGCGCGGGACAGCTGTCCGCGTATAGCAGACAACCATATCATTATAGTATCGCCGCCCGGAATTGTCAATGTTCCGGACGGCGCTTTTTTAAGGTTTTTCAGGTGTTTTTCCTTATTTTTTTGCGGGTTTGCCCCGGCGTTCCTTTATCTTCCCGGCTTTCTCATCCCGCCTCCTCCGCCCGGGTTTTATTCTTTCCCGGTCTTCGCCCCTTCGTCGTCCTTTCCTGCCATCCGGAGGATCTCGTTCCTGAGAAAGGCGCTGATTCGTTCCTTCTCATCGGCCGGGGCGTTGTCGGCGTCGTAGCGGATTTCCCTGCCAAACTGTACGATCCTTTTTTTTCGGTTGGCGTAGATGGGAACAAAGCGGCAGCACTTGCCCGTCCTGCGGCAGTACAGCTGCCCTATTGTGACAAAACCGGTAAAAAACTGCCCTACGCCCTCCCTGACATACCGGCCGTCGGAGGAGGCCGCGCCGTTTTCCGGAAACACCAGGATGTTGTCCCCTGCCTCCATGGCGTCCACCGTGCTGCGGAAGGTTTCCATCAGCTGCCTCGGATTGCCGTGATAAACGGGAATGGAATCCACGGACCGCATAATCCACGCCAGGGCCGGACCGGCGATGCGCGTGCAGAAGGGCCGGCGGAGACGTCTGGGAATCCATTCCTGCTTTGAAAAGGTGTTTTTGTAAATATAATCCGCGATTACCCGGGGATCGCACATCTCGGAGGTCACCCAGGGACGGAAGGGAAAGGGAACATACAGATTGGTCACAACCGGCCCGTAGATTTCCCCGTGATTGCATACAAACACGCAGCTGACGTCGTCGTCCGCGGACACGTTTTCGCGGCCCATCACCCTGTGCCTGTAGATGGGGCGGAGGATGAACATCACGATCCTGATGCCGTAGTGCCTGAAGCTGCGGTTAAGGAGCACGTTTTCCAGCTGCGTCCTGAGCGCCTCGTTGTTTTCCCCTTCCTCCCGGAGTTTCAGGTACCTGTCCAGCTTTTTGATATGCCCCCCGGTCACGGGGAAACGGAGCACCGTAAACAGCGCGGCGGCCATGGCGGCAAAGGCGGGAATCATCATCAGCGGGCTCATCCTGAGCAGCACTTCCGCCCCGGGCAGGCCGCCGTCGACCGGTCTGAGAAACTCAAGCACGCACAAAAGGACCATGGACAGGGTCTGCCCGCCGAGCCCCGCCATTTCGATCCTCGAGCGCTGCAGCCAGTCGTAGGCCGGGGTTGTTTCATGCCCCGCGGCAAAGGAGGCGACCTTGCGCATCGCGGCGTCGTAATAATCCAGGGCGCGGACGCACACCGTGCACCCGGCGGTGCTCAGCGCAAGGCCCAGATAGGTTTCCGCCGCGCTGGGATGATAGTAAGCGCGGAAAAACAGGATCAGCCCGTACAGCCAGAGCATCAGGCCGATCATCATGACGCCGAAGGACTCTTCTCCCCTGCGTTCAAAACGCTTCATGATCCTCGCGGCGGCAAACACCGAGACGACGGAGACCACCGACGCGGTCAGAAGTCCGTACAGAAGCACGTTGTTCATCATCCCGGTCATGGCATAGGTCAGCGGCATCGTCACCTGGGCCGTGAAAGTCACGGCCAGGAAAATCGCCTGGAACATCCGGTAGGAATGGGCCTGCCTGATTCTTTCGATCTCCTCCCGGTCCGTTTTTTCCCATGTGCGCAGCCTTTCCCGGTCATGCCATACGTCGCTCCATTCCCAGACCCCGCCCAGAAGGAAGCCGCCAATCATGGGAAGGGCCATATCGGTTTTGATAAAGATGAGAAGGAGCGCCGATACCGGCACAAGAAACGCGGCCTGGATCAGGAATACCCTTGAAAAAGACCGCCGTACGCTCCTTCCCGCGACAAGGTCTCTCTCCACGCAGGCCCCGGTCGCTCCTTCCCGAAGGATCAGGATCAGGCACAGCGAAAAAACCGTCAGGAATTCCCGCCCGAAAATGCTTTCCTCAGAGGTCGCGATCATCCACAGAAGCAGCAGGAAGGCCGGGACCAGGATTCCCGCGCCGAGCCATTTTTCCTTTCCGGAGAGCGTCTCGCTCCTCGGGGGACGGAGGCGGAGGACGCTGACGCTCACGACCCGGCCGAAAAGGTAGAGAATCCCGCCGACCAGGGGCTTGGACAGGATGGCGGAGGATATAAGGATACAGTAAAGAAAATGGTACACGGCGCTGTAGACGAATACCTGATGGTATACCGCCCGGCCGGTCCATTCCCTTCCCGTTTCCGTTTGTCCGCGCTCCGTCATTTCCTGGCCTCCTTCCGAACCATCGACATTTTATCCCATATGCCCCGGGAATGCAAGTATCCCCTCCCGGGCGTTCGGCAAAAGGCGCAAAGACGCATGCGGCGCCGGACGATCTGTGGTATACTGTCGTCATATAAAAAAGACGCCTCGCGGCGTCGCAAGGAGGACCTGCCTTGATCAATTCTCAGGATACCATTGCCGCGCCGGCCACCGCGCCGGGAGAGGGCGGCATCGCCATCGTCCGCGTGTCGGGTCCGCGCTCCCGGGAAGCTCTTTCCCGCCTTACGGACCGGCGGGGGGGCTTCGAGGACCATCGTCTCACTTACTGCCGCGCCCTGGACGAAAACGGGGATGTCCTGGACGAATGCATGGCCGTACTGATGCTTGCCCCGGCGACCTACACCCGGGAGGACGTGGCCGAATTCCACCTGCACGGCGGCTTTTATTCATCTCACCGGCTGATGGAAGCGCTTCGGCGGATGGGGATCCGCGTCGCCGAGGCGGGCGAATTCACCAGGCGCGCTTTCCTGAACGGGCGGGTCGACCTGAGCCGGGCCGAGGCTGTGATGGACCTGATCAGCGCCGGCTCCGAGCGCGCGGCCAGATGCGCGGTAAGGCAGCTGGACGGCGGCGTTTCGTCCTTCGTCAGGTCCTGCGAAGAGGAACTGGCCGCAATCATCGCGGGGGCGGAGGCCGCCATGGATTATCCCGAGGAGATCAGCGAGGAGGAGGCCTGCGCGGACCTCATTCCGAGGACCGAAGCGCTGGCCCTCAGACTCCGGGCGGCCTGCGACAAACGCGGCGCGTACCTTGCGGAAAACGGCCTTGACACCGTCATCTGCGGCGCCGTCAACGCCGGAAAATCCTCCCTGCTCAACGCCCTGTGCGGCGAGGAGCGGGCCATCGTCACCGACATCCCCGGGACCACCCGGGACATCGTGACCGCATCCTTCCAGTCAAACGGCGTCCGCGTCAATCTGCGGGACACCGCCGGCCTCAGGGAAAGCGGAGAGGTCATCGAGCGGATCGGCATATCCAAAGCCCGGGCCGCCCTGACCGGCGCGGACCTGTGCCTTGTGGTCGTCGATTCCTCCCGTCCGGTGGATCCGGAGACCGAAGCGCTTCTCAGGGATACCGCCGGAAGGGACCGCGTCGTCGTCCTGAGCAAGACGGACCTGCCCGGATGCCCGGAGACTCTCCGGCGTTTTGATAAGGACGCCGTCGCCCTGAGCTGCGTCACGGGCCTCGGGCTGGACCGGCTGCGGGAGGCGATCTCCCGTTACACCCGTTACGCCGGCGAAGGCGAGCTGACCCGCATGCGGCACATTTCCCTGGCGGAAAAGGCGGCGGCCGCCCTGGAAAGCGCGGCAAGCCTTGCCCGCGCCCATGGCGCGCTGGACCTGTGCGCCGTCGATCTTCACGAGGCAATGTCGCATCTCGGCGCCATCACCGGGGACAGGGTGGACGAAAAGATCATGGACGAGATCTTTTCCAGGTTCTGCGTCGGCAAATAAAAAAACGCGGCCGCCGTTTTGTCGCCGCCGCGGGAGCGTTTCCCGGCGCATGCGGGCAAAAACGGCGCGCGGAGCACCTCACGCCCCGTCGTGCCGGGCCTCGGCCAGGAACGCCCGCATCCCGTCCCCCCGCCATTCGTGCCCTCCGTCGTGTACCGAATGGACGATTTTCGCGCCGAAGAGCCGATAGGCTTTCTCCGCGGTCGCCAGTTGTTCCTTCACGTTGTCCAGTCCCCGCTTTCCCGCCAAAGGATCGCGCCTCCCGCTTTCCACAAAGAAGGGTCTCGGCGCAATCAGCGCGCCCAGTTCTCCCATGTCCGCCGTTTCAAAAAAACCGGGGATATAGTTGCACGCGCAGTTCTGCGGCATTTCGATCAGCGCGTCCCGGACGCCGTAAAAATACCCGCTGGTGATCGCCGCCCGAACCCGGTCGTCCAGGGCCGCAAACCACAGGGTCTGCTGCCCGCCCCCCGACATGCCGGCGCAGGCCAGGAAACCCGAAGCTTCCTTCAGGTTAAGGAGCCAGTCGGCAAGCCTCATCAGGTCCCATACGGCGCCGCCGATGACCGTCCGGCCGAAGCAAACGCCCAGTTGCGCAAGTTCACGATGGGAATTGCTCCTCCGCTGCGCTTCACCGTCTCCCTGCTGCGGGAATTCCCGCCGCTCGCCGCTCCCGCGTTCGTCCGGGCAGGCCACGATAAAACCGTCCTCCAATGCTTCGCGGATCAGTCCGCACTGATAATATAGCGTTTCCCTTTTTCCCCCGCCATGCCCGTGGGGCACGATCAGAACGGGGCAGGCAGCCTCGCCCCGCTTTTCCTGTCTTAAAAGAAAGAAGGGCATCACCACGCCCGGCTCAGTCCGCAGCGTATGTTTTTCGGCGCGGAAGCCGTTTATTTCTTCTTCTCCGCCGTATTCGTGCTTAGGCGCGCAGGGAACGCATTTATCCAGGCCGGTGATCTCCCTCAGCCTGGACCGCAGGGCCTTTTTCCATTCCGCATGCTCCGGAATGCTTTCCGCCCGATAAGCGAATTCCCGTTCCCCGTTGTCAAAAAGGTCCAGGTAGTATTTCAGCGTTTCGTAATACATATTCATTCCTCCCAGGAAAGCGTCACAGGCCCTGTCAGGCCGGATGGTTCCATCGGCAGCGTCATGGACAGCGGATCCCGCAGCCGGTGCACAAGCGTGTTGGCGACCAGGACCTTCAGCCGGTTGCGTCCTGGCCGCAGAAGGCCCGTCACCGAAAAAACGTAGGGCGGCGCCACACGGACGCCCGCTTCTTTTCCGTCAAGGTCTCCCAGGCGTTCCCGCCCGGAAAGGATTTCCGTTTGGCTTCCCGCTTCCCGGAGCGATATTCGCCATCCCTCCGCGGAAATCATTTGTTTCAACGCATATTTCCGGGCAGGCAGGGCCGCTGGGACCGCGCCTTCGCCCCGGTCCAGCACCAGAATCTTCATTTCATAGGGGGACAGGGTCACTTTCAGCGGTTCTCCCTCCGGGCATTGAAAGGATTCGTCCGTCCACGGATCGTACCAGACGGCGCCGCCGGCGCCGCCCGGGATTGAAAGACCGCAGTCGGTCTTTTCCGAGGGCGATTCGTTGAAGAACAGCCTGAAATCCTTTTTCGTCCCGAAGCTTTGCCAGGGTCTCGCGCACCTCGGCGATTCCCTGCGGATCCAGGCCGTTGATCGGTTCGTCCAGAATGATCAGTTTGGGATCGCCCACAAGCGCCAGGGCGATGCCCAGGCGCCGCCTCATTCCCAGGGAATAGGAACCGGCCCCTTTCTTCGCGTCGGTGTTTTCCAGCCCGACAATCCTGAGCAGTTCCTCCACGTATCCCTTCGGTTTGATTCCCATGCCGCCGCATTTGATCTTCAGGTTTTCATAGGCCGAAAGCCGCGGATACAGCCCGGGATGCTCAATCAGCACCCCCACGTTCTTCAGCATCATCCGCATCGCCATCCCCGTCTTGCCGAACAGGGAATAGCTGCCCCTCGTCGGTTTTGACAGCCCGCTGATCATCCGCATGATGGTGGTCTTGCCGGCGCCGTTCCTGCCGATCAGGCCGTAAATCTGCCCTTCCTTTATATGCAGGTTCACATCCTTGGCGGCTTCCTTCTGACCGTAAATCTTCGTCAGATTGTTGGTTTCAAGGATATAATCCATGCCCTTCCCTCCTCTTTCTGTCCCGAAACATAATCGGTGTTTTATTATATGATCGCCTGTTTGTCAAACAAAACCCGGTCGTTCCGCCTTTTGCGGGTTTCATTGCTGCCGCCCCGCCTCTTTTTTTCTCCTTTTTGCCTCCCGGGGCATTGAATTTGCAGCTTTTTTCTGTTATGATAAAGCAAGGTTCCGAAAATAGCGGCCATTCCGGGCCGCGGCCACATCTGGTAAGTTTTTTTCCTGTGTCCGGCTTCCGGCGGACATGACGATTGGTGTTTTTAACTTACGGAGGACAGGAGCGTTATTCTTTCCGTATAGCATCGGGAGGCTTTTTGCATGAGCGACAATTATGAATCGATGACGGTTGTCGAATTGAGAAAAACGGCCAGGGAGCTGGGTGTCAAGCTGCCCGCGGGCTCCAATAAGCAAGCTATCATCGACCTCATCCGGGATAAGACCGGCCCCGCCGAAAGCGGCGCGCCCGTTCAGACCGTGATGAACGTGGAAGAAAGCGCTCCCGCCGCGCCCCCCGCGCGCAAGGTGCGCACCGCTTCCATCATTACCGACGACGAGGACGAGGACACCCCGGTGCTCACCGCTTATTCCAGGCCGGCCCCCGTCCGTCCCGCCGCCCAGAGTGCTTCCGCGCCTTCTCCGGCGCCCTCCGCCGCGCCCGAAAAAAGCTCCACCCTCTCCTCGATTTCCAGCAAAGCGCCGGCTTTCAACCTGGAAGGCTCGCGTTCCTGGCACAATCCCCGGAGCTATCAGCCCAATTATTCCTCTCCGAGGCCGGCCCAGGGAGGATGGAACGCCGCTTCCCGCGGGTATGAGCGTCCCCAGGGGGACAGGTCCTACCGTCCCTCCTCCTACGCGCCGTCCCGGCCGGAGTCCTCCTATGCCGCGCGTCCCCAGACGCCGGCTTCCCCGGTAAACCGTTTCGGGCCGGAATCCGCGGGCAGTGAAACCTCGTCCTTTGGGCCGGATCTCAGGCCTTCCGTCCAGATGAGGCCGGAAATGCCCTCCCGCAGGGAGGAGACTCCCTACCCCCAGACGGATTTCCAGAGGAACGACCCCGGTCCCTCCTCTGCCGTCAGCGAAATGCTCGCAACCGGCGAATGCGGCGACAGCGCCGGCGTGCTTGAGATTCATGCCGACGGCTATGGCTTCCTGCGCACCGCCAGCCTGGCGCCCGGGAAGAACGACGTTTATGTTTCCAACGCGCAGATCCGCCGTTTCAACCTCCGCACGGGGGATTATATCACCGGCAAGACCCGTCCCCAGAGGGAGGGCGACCGGTACAGCGCCCTTTTGTACATCACCCAGGTCAACGGGAACCCGCCGGAGGAAAACACCCAGCGGCCCGCTTTCGAAAGCCTGACCCCGATTTATCCTCTCAAAAAAATCGCTCTTTCCCCGCAGGATCCTTCCAATACCCTTTTCAAAGCCATCGACCTTCTGTGTCCCATCGGCTTCGGCCAGCGGGCCGCCCTGATGTGTCCCGCGGGCAGCGGGAAAACGGATTTCATAATCTCCCTGTCGGAAGCGATCGCCAAAGGATATCCCGAAGCGCGGCAGATGTCGCTGCTGATCGACGAACGGCCCGAGGACGTGACCGATTTCAGGGAACGCTTCAAGGGAGACGTCATGCACTCGTCCCTTGATTCCACGATCGAAAACCATATTCACGCGGCGGAGCTTTGCCTTGAGCGCTGCATGCGCCTGGCGGAGCAGAAAAACGACGTCGTCCTCTTCCTGGACAGCCTCACCCGCCTTTGCCGGGCTCTGAACAGCGCCGCTCCGGTTTCCTCGCGGACCCTGGCCGGGGGCCTGGCCGCCGGCTGCACCCAGAAGGCCAGGAAGCTTTTCGGGGCAGCCCGGAACACCAGGGAAGGCGGTTCCCTGACGGTGATCGCCGTAATGTACTCCCCTGCTTCCACCCCGCTGGACGAAGCGATTCTGGAGGATTTCAGGGGAACCGGGAACATGGTCCTGACCCTGCTTAAGCCCGGAAGCGACAACGCTTTCACACCCGCGGCGGACATTACGCATTCCTTCACCCGCAAGGGCGAACTGATGCTCACGGATCAGGAAACCGCCGTGGCGGGGATGCTCAGGGAGCATCTCGCGGAATCGGACCGGCCCGACCTGGTCCTGAAGGAATTCTTCGAATCCCGCTGAGCCCTTCCCGCGTGTACATCCCGCGTGTCATTCCTTTGGGAGACGCGCGGGCTTTCTTTATATGTCAATACAGAACAAGACCCGTGCGATGCTTTCGCACCACGCGGGTCCTGCCTGTAAGAAGGGGAGAGAGGATGAGCATCTCTGCTCACAACTGAATTATAATGTATAATAATGAACTTTTTTTGAACATATAATGAAAAAAAAGCAAATTCCCGCCGTCATCCTTCCCTGAGGGGACGTTTGGACGGGATTCCGTTCCGCCTGGGATATTTTTCCGGCGTCGCCGAAAGCTTCCGATAAATGTACAGCGTCCTTTCGGCCTCCGCCTCGCGGAAAGCAAGCGTCTCCCCCGCCCCGAGGCCAAGCACGCCGGCCGCGTAATCGCCGTCCCGCCTCTCTTCCGTATCCGGTGCTCCCTTCCAGCAGACACATTTTCCGCCCGTCCTGGTCAGCGGCGCCAGGTATTCGCACAAAACGTTCAGCGGCGCAACGGCCCGGGCGACAGTCAGGTCGAAGGTTTCCCTGAGCGCCACCCGCCTTCCGGCCTCCTCGGCCCGGGCGTGGATGACCTCCACGTTCTTCAGGTCCATCCGGGAAGCGCAGTCCCTCAAAAAAGCGCACCGCTTCTCCTGGGCGTCGATCAGGAAGAAACGCACCCCCGGACAGAAGGCGGCCAGGGGCAGGCCGGGAAAACCGGCCCCGCTTCCCACGTCCGCCGCGCGGCCTTCCCGCGGGATGACGCCGGGATATGAAAGGGGCATCAGGGAATCGGCGAAATGCCTTTCCGCCGTTTCCTCGTCCGGAACGCTGGTCAGGTCCATAACGGCGTTCTTTTCCCTTAAAAACCTCCGGTAAACCTCCAGTCGTTCGATACCCACGGGATTCCACGGGATCCGGTATCTGTCCAGAGCTTCCCTGATCTCCATACTTTTCCGCCTTTCGTTTGTTTCACCGGCCCGAAGGGCTTTTCCGGGACGCGTCCGCGCCGCGCCGGCAAAGGATGCGCAGCATCAGCGCTTCCATCGCGCCGTCTTCCTCCTGCGCCCCGGATTTCACTGCGAATTCGGTCTCCACACAGTCCCTGCACATGTCCCTGAGGCTCTCCGGGGAATAGTCCCTGCCGACGCGCAGGGCGGCGCGGACCGCAAACTCGGGCATGCCCAGCCGGGACGCCGCCTCATACGTCGAAACACCGTCCCCTGACATCTCCCGGCAATACCGCACCCGCCGGCATTCCTCCGCCAGCAGCGCCATGAGCTTCGCGGAGGATTCGCCGCCCAGCAGCAGCTCCCGCCTGATCCTGAAGGCTTTCAGCCCGTCCCCGGAAAGAAGGGCGGACGCCAGGTCGAATACCCTTGCCTCGCTGGACTGAGAACAGACAGCTTCAACATCCGCCGCGGTCACTTCCGGGGCGTCGGTATAAGCCGCCAGCTTGCTGATCTCGCCCTCCAGGGTATACATGTCCCTGGAGCAGCGGAACCACAGCATGGACATGGTTTCCCGGGTGATGATCCTGCCGTATTTTTTCAGTTCCTTCGCCGTCCATTTCGAAAGGTACACATCGTCCGGGCGCACAAAATCGACGCACAGGGCTTTTTTCTGCAGCATCTTTTTGAATTTCCTTTTCCCGTCCGCCTTCCCGCGCACGAAAAAGACGATGCAGACGGCTTCCTGGGCGTTGGGAAGATACTTTTCGAGCCTGTCATAGGCCGTATCCTCGTCATAGTCCCTGGGCTTGCCCGAAAGCATGGCATAATCCCGGATCACAAGGACGCGCCTGTCCGCCATGAACGGAACCGTTTCCGCGCAGGCGATTATTTCGTCCGGCGCGGGGTCGCGGAGGGTCGTCACGTTAATCTCCGGAAACGAATCCCCCACCGCCGAGGCGATCAATTGCTCCAGCGCCTTGTCCTTGGTGTATTCCTCCTCGCCCTCAAACAGGCAGCACCGGTGGAACCGGCCCGCCCGGACATCCGCGAAGAAAGATAAATAATTGTATTTGCTTGTTTCCGTCATTTTGTCCCCTGTTTTGGCCGTCTCTTCAGGCGGCCCTTCGGGATGCCGGGCCGCCGTGAAAACCGGCCGGTCAGATTCAGCGCCCCGCCAGATACGGGACCACCTCCGCGCCGCCGCCGTCAAGGTAAAATGTCAGGCAGCCGGTCTCATCCGTCCTGTAAACCACGCAGCCCGCCTCCCTCAGCCGCCCGAGGGTATCCTCCGACGGCAGCTTCATGCCGCTGCGGCAGGTGATCACCGCGATCTTCGGGGTCACGATATCAAGGAACCTTTCCCCCGTGGAAGAAGCGCTTCCGTGATGGGCTGCCTTCAGAATATCCGCGTCCCGGGCGGCGTACGTTTCGTAGGTCCCGCTCAGGTCGCCGGTAAAAAGCACCTTCACGCCTCCCGCCTCGCACATGAAGGTCAGGGAGTAATCGTTGGCGTCCGACAGGGGCCGTACGGCGTTCCCCTCGGGCCACAGGACCTCAAAGCGCGCTCTGTCCGTCGTGAAAACATCCCCCGCGCGCACAAAGGATATCGGAATCCCCCTCTCCCGGAGCATCGCCATCACCGCGGATCCCAGGGCGTCGATCTCCACGTCCTCCGCGCCCTCCGGAAGAATCACGCGGCCGATGCCGACGCCGCCCTTCATCAGGTCGATCAATCCGCCGCAGTGGTCCGCGTGCAGATGGGTCAGCACCACCGTGTCCGCCTGCCTGCCCTCCGAAAGAAGCCAGGACCTGAGGTCGCCTCCGTCCTCGCCGCAGTCGATGACCACCGTTTCCCTTCCGTCAAGGATCAGGGCGCAGTCCCCCTGGCCCGCCGAAAGCTGAAGGTATCTTACCCTTGTATCTCCCCTTGCCGTAAAAGCGCCCGCCGTCACGATCAGCGCCGCCGCGACGCACAGAACGCGGGCGCGTCTTTTCATCACGGTATAATCCGACACGACGAACGCCGCGGCGCACAGCGCCGCGATCGCCGCTCCCGGCGCCGCGGGAACGGGCACCACCCCGACGCCCCGGGCCGACCAGGCGGAGAACAGCCCTTCCAGGGGGCTGAGACACGCGTGCAGTATTCCGGCCAGGAACTGTCCCGCCGAAAGCCACACGCAGCCCACGGCAAAAATCGCAAGATACGCCGGCAAAAGAACGCCCATGGCCAGGCATACCGGCGGACTCAGGACAAGCCCGAGGAGCGCCAGCGAATGGTACGTATCCGCCAGGGGGATCGCAACGCCGGCAGCCGCGCCCCAGGAAGCGCCCAATGCCGACGCCGTCCGGCGGCCCAACGGACGGCGCAGCGCCCTGGAGATGGGGCCGGAGAGGATCGTGATACCGAGCACCGCGCAGAACGTCATCCGGAAACCGGCCGAAAACAGGCTCAGGGGCGATATGAGAAGGATCACGATCATCGAAGCCGACAGAAACGTCAGCCCGTCCGCGGACCGGCGGACGCAGTGCCTCCCCTCTCCCAGGACCAGGAGGATCGACGCCCGGCACACCGGATGGCTGAAATCCAGCAGGGCGCAGTAAAACAGCAGGAATCCCGCCAGAATGACCAGGCGGAGCCGGGGCGGGGCTGACGCCTTCCTCAGGATAAACAGGAGCAGGGCGCCGATCAGGCCCACATGCAGACCGCTGACCGCCAGGATATGGGCGATGCCCAGATCGGAAAAGGCCTGCCTGGTATCCTCGCTCAGCCTGTCCCGCTCCCCCAGGAGGAGGGCCTGGGGCCACGGAGCCGAATCGCCGAAGATCCGGTCCATTTCTGCGCTCAGCTTAAGCCGCAGGCGAAGCATTCCGCCTGAAAAATCCACGTCCGCCTCACGGACCACGGTCGGGGAGGAGCAGCCGGAAACGGCGCAGTCAAAGCCGTTCTGCCTCAGGTACAGGGAAAAGTCGAATCCCCAGGGGTTCGTCCGGCCCGAGGGCCGGTATACGGTGCCCGCAAAGGTCACCCTGTCCCCGTCAAAAAGCGTCCGCCCCATCTGATCGATCTCTTCGTCGTCATAGGGCCGGAAGGTCCAGTAGACCCTTCCGAGGCGGACATGCTTTCCGGTCATGTCCACCGCTTCCACGTCCCTGAGCGCGGCCCGGAAGGATCCGTCGTCGCGCCTGACCACCTCGCCCGATACGTAGCCCTCCGCCACATAGCCCCCGGCGGGGACGTCATACGGCCGGGCGGCATACCCCGCATACAGGGCGGAAAGCGAAAAAACAACGGCGACAACGCCGGGGAACACATCTTTTTTCAGCCGGGACAAAAGCAGGATAAGCAGCGCGCCCAGCGCGGCGGACCCCGCCATGATCCCCGGCATGAACCCCACGGTCCTGCCGGCCAGGATCCCCAAAGCCATGAACAGCGCCGACGCAGCAAGCGGCCGTCCTTTCCAAAACGGGGATGGTCGCATTTTTTCACGTCACCTGCCCTTATTCCAGATGATACACCCTGCCGACCCTGTCGCGCCAGGCCAGGTCCACCATGAGATCCCGGTCCGGGACAATCCCCCTGGCCGCCGCCAGGGCGCAGACGGTCCCGTGGGCTTTTTCCGGGGTATTGTTTTCATGGCTCAGGTGCCCCAGCACCACATGCCTTGTGCCCTCGTCGTACAGTTCCATCACGGCCCGGGCACAGTCGTCATTGGACAGATGCCCCGTCCTGCCCCTGATCCTGGCCTTCAGCGCCGCGGTATACCGCGGATTGTCCCGCAGCATATCCGGGTCGTGGTTGCTTTCGATCAGGACCAGGTCCGTCCCGGAAAGAATCTTCAGGGTCTCTTTTTTTATATATCCCATATCCGTGGCGACGGCGACGCTTCGCCCGCCGCCCCAGATGCGGAACCCCACCGGCTCCGCCGCGTCGTGGGAAATCGGGAAGGGCGTCAGGCTGAGATCGCCGATATAAAAGTCCTCCCCCCGTTCGATATCCCGCCTCAGGGAAGCGGGAATCTCCCCCACGGAGCGGGGCATGTTCCGCCACGTCCCGGGAGTGCAGTAAACGGGGATATGATACTTGCGCGCCATTACCCCGATGCCCTTGACATGATCGATATGCTCGTGCGTCACCGCCACCGCGCTGATCCGGGAAATATCCGCGCCGATGGAGGAAAGCGCTCCTTCGATCGCCTTTCCCGACAGTCCCGCGTCCACCAGCAGGGCTGTGGAGCCGCAGGAAACATAAGCGCAATTGCCGGAGGATCCGGAAAACAGGGAACAGAAAACCATTGGGCTGTCCTTTCTTGCCAATCTTCCATCATTATATTTCAAAGCCCATTATACCGTTGTTTTCCGGCCATCACAACCCCGGCGTTCAAAAAAAGCCCCTTAAGCCGCCAGCGCGTCCCCGCCCGGGGAAAAAAAGGCTTGACACATCCCCCCCGGGGACGTTATAATATCCGAGGCTTGAAAGAGCCTGTGCCTAAGACAGCAGGTACCGCTTCGCGGTTTAATGGGGTTTCCCGCCGGCCGAGGTGCAAGTGTGATCAGACATTATTTACGTGATGTTTCGATGCCCTTGTGCCAATTGCACAGGGGCTCTTTTAATTCAGCCTGGAAGAAGGTGAAACTAAAACATGAGCGCGAATCAGGAAGCGAAAAAGCAGATCGTCAGCGAGATCAAGGAAAAATTCCAGAACGCCCAGTCCGTGGTGGTGGTCCATTACTCCGGCGTCACCGTCGAGGAAGTGACCAAGCTGCGCAATCAGTTCCGTGAAAACGGCGTTGAATACTGCGTTCTCAAGAACAAGCTGGTGAGCCGCGCGCTGGACGAACTCAGCATCTCCGGCCTGAACGATCACCTGACCGGCCCCAACGCCTTTGCCTTCGGCATGAAGGACGCCGTGGCCCCCGCAAAGGTCATCTGCGAATTCATCGAGAAGAACAAGAAGGAAAAGGAAAACCTCAGCGTAAAGGGCGGTCTTCTGGACGGTCAGGTCATGACCGAAGACGGAATCAAGGCCCTGTCTCTGATTCCCTCCAGGGAGGTCCTTCTGGCCCGCCTGGTCGGTTCCATCAACAGCCCGATCGCCAAGATGGTCTATCTGCTTGACGCCATTGCAAAAAAGAACGAAGAAGCCTCTGCCTGACCTGTCAGAACGCACGAAGATTTTGAATGGAGGATGCGCACAATGACGCATGAAGATTTTATTTCCGCTATTGAGAACATGACCGTTCTCGAGCTGAACGAGCTGGTCAAAGCTCTGGAAGAAAAGTTTGGTGTTTCCGCTGCCGCTCCCGTGGCTGTCGCCGCCGGCCCCGCCGCCGCCGCCGCTCCCGCTGAAGAGCAGACCGAATTCGACGTGATCCTGGCCAACGCCGGTTCCGAGAAGATCAAGGTCATCAAGGCCGTCCGTGAAGTGGTCTCCGGCCTGGGCCTGAAGGAAGCCAAGGAATTCGTGGAATCCGCCCCCAAGACCCTCAAGGAAGGCGCCAGCAAGGAAGAAGCCGAAAAGATCAAGGCCATGTTCGCCGAGATCGGCGCGACCGTCGAAATCAAGTAATTCCGGCGTCACCCAACGCCCGCTCCTCACGGAGCGGGTTTTTATTTTTCGAGAAGGGCCCTCAGTTCATTCGGGAAGGGCGCCGTCAGTTTCATTCTTTCCCCGGTCGCCGGATGCAGGAACTCCGCGGTATGGCTGTGGAGCGCGAACCGGCCGGGAAGCTCGTCCAGCCCTTTGCCGTACATGTAGTCCCCCGCCACCGGGCATCCGATGGAGCTCAGGTGCACGCGGATCTGGTGGGTGCGCCCGGTATACAGGCGCAGGAACACCAGCGCCCGTCCGCGCCCCGTCTCCAGCACGCGGTAAAAGGTTTCCGCCCTCTGCCCCAGGTCCGAAACGGCGCGTCTGACCCCTCCCGGCAGGCGCAGTATGGGGCGGGAGATCAGCCCCTCTTTTTCCTCGGGGATTCCCTCCGTCACCGCCAGGTATGTCCGGACAAAATCGTCCGTATGCAGCGTTTTCTGAAGCGCCGCCTGGCAGAAGGCGTTCCGGGCGATCAGCATCACCCCGCTGGTGCCCTTGTCCAGCCGGTTCACCGGGCGGTACACAAAGCAGGGATCCTCCCCGTAATGATAAAAGACGCGTCCCTCCAGGCTGTCCCCGCCCTGCCTGGCGGAAGCGATGGACGCCAGCGGCGCGGGCTTGTCCGCCGCCAGGATATCCTCGTCCTCGTAAAGGATTCCGAAGGGGCCGTCAAAGGCCTTCAGCCCATGCCACACCGGCTTTTCGTCCCGGAGGAGGACGGTCACCCTCTCCCCCGTCCGGGTCCTGCGGTCCGTATGGACCTCCCGCCCGTCCAGCAATATGCCCGAGGAGAACTTCAGCCTGCTGACAAGGCTCCTGGCGAGCTGCATCCTGTTTTTCAGGATCTGCCCCACCGTGCTTCCTTCCTCGGAGTCCGTGACGACATGCTCAAGGATCCGCATTTTTCCCCCTGACGCGGCCCGGATGGTAAAAAGGGCCGCCCGTAATGTCCGCGGCGCCGGGTTGCCGGCTTTTTACTCATCTGCCGGCCGGGCGCCGTTTTATTGTATCCCGCGGACCTCCGTCTGTCAATTTACCGCCTTCCCGGAGGCGCTTCGCCTTTTTATATCCGCTTTTTTCTCCGGATTCATCAAATATGTAGAAATTGGTCAGGTATATTGACAATGTATGATTTGGGATATAAAATGGACTGGTTATCAGAAACGGAGGAAGATGAGATGTCCGAGTCCCTTTTATTTGTTCTCAACGAAAGCCCGGATGACCAGCCCGCGGTGCTTGTCGAGGGAATCCATACCCCCGACCCGCTGGCCGAACGTTCCGCGGTCTATATTTCCGCGTCCGGTTCCGCCATGCTCCAGTGTTCCTCCCAGCGGCTTCAGCCGCTGGAAAAATGGACCTGGTTCGCCCTTGAAAGCGGCCAGATGGAGCTCCGGTACGGCGACACGCTGATTTCGCTCTCCGGCGGGGACTGCTGCATGATTCCCCCGGGGACGGACGGCGTGGTGCTTGACATCAGCGAGGAATCCCGGATTCTGTGGATCATGGTGGGCGGCGCCCTGGCCGAGGCCTTCATGATCCGCCTTGGCGCAATCCCCCAGAAGATCATGAAGCAGGGGGCGCTTCCCACCCAGCTGAACCTGGCCAAGCACATCGTCCAGGCCACGGTACGCCTTCTGGACGTGATGGAATCCTCCTCGGCCCAGCTGCAGCAGCTGCTCTGGGCCATGCTGGCCACCCACAACGGCCAGCCCGTCGCCATGGACGCGGTGCTCAGCCACGAGATTGCCAAGGTGGTGGACGCCATGCGCAAAAACCAGTACCGGGACAATTTCTCCCTGGCGGATATGGCTGCCCTTTCCCGCATGCCGGTGGAAACCTTCCGCAAGCGCTTCGTCTCCGAGGTCGGCATGCCCCCCCAAAGCTACCAGCTTTTCTGCAAAATGGAGCGCGCCAAGGTCCTGCTCAAGCAGGGCTATACCGTGCGCCAGAGCGGCATTGAGGTGGGCATGAGCGATCCTTATCACTTCTCCAAGGCATTCAAAAACATCGTGGGAATGAGCCCCTCTTCCTACTCCAAGACCGCCACAAAATGAAACTGACGCTTCAGGAAGCCGTTGCAGCCGAAAAAGCCCGCCTTCTGTCCCCGCTGGAACTGGCTTTCATCGGGGACAGCGTGCATACCCTTCTCACCCGCACCCGCATCGCCGACCGCACCCGGCGGCCCAACGACCTGCACCGGCTTTCTGCCCTGGAGGTCAACGCCTCCGCCCAGGCCGAGCAGCTCGCCCGGATTTTGCCCTACCTGACCGAGGAAGAAGCCGATATCGTCCGGCGCGGCCGCAACGCACACCCGCGGCACGCGGCGCCCCACTCGTTTTCTCCCGATCTTTACCGGGCTTCGACGGCGCTTGAGGCGCTGTACGGATACCTGTTTATCACCGGCTCCGGGGATCGTCTTGCCTGCCTTGACGACATTGCCCGGGGAAAGGAAGAGGACCATGGCTGAGACCGCCCTCAAAGTCACCCTGCTGGCGCACACGCCCGATATCGAAAAAACCTGCGCCATCGCCGCGCGCACCTGCTACAGCGCCATGCGCGCCGACGAGCTGACAGCCTGGGCAGACGAAAAAGACACCGGATCGTTCCTTGAGAACGTCATGTCCTCCGGCCATCTTTCGGTCCTGGAGCATGCCTCCTTCACCTTCTTTGTGGAGGGCGTCTCCCGCAGCCTGCTGGCGCAGCTTACGCGGCACCGCATCGCCTCCTTCAGCGTCCAGAGCCAGCGTTATGTTTCCATGGCCGGGGGCTTCGATTACGTCGTTCCTCCGGCGATCAAAGCGCTGGGCGAAGAGGCCGTGGAGGAATACGGAGCCCAGATGGCACAGATGGCCGACTGGTATGCCCGGTGGCAGGAAAAGCTCGGCGGCGGTCCCTCCGCCAACGAGGACGCGCGCTTCGTCCTTCCCAACGCCTGCGAAACCTGCCTGACGATGACCATGAACCTGCGGGAGCTTCTGCACTTTTTCTCTCTCAGGTGCTGCAGCCGCGCCCAGTGGGAAATCAGGGCCATGGCGACGGAGATGCTCCGCGTCTGCCGCAGGGAAGCGCCCTCCGTCTTTTTAAACGCCGGTCCCGGCTGTCTCCGGGGCGCCTGCCCCGAGGGCAAACGGTCCTGCGGGAAATCAAAGGAGATCAGGGAATTTTTCGCCTCGATCTGATCCGCAACGATAAAGGAGATCCTTTCATATGGCTTACTACAATAAACTTCCCCCGAAAGCCCTGACCCGCGGCGATCACCTGCGCAAGGACGCCAGGGAGTGGGTAAAGGACGAGGGCAGCGAATACCGCCGGGGCCGCGGCGCGGCCTCTTCCCGTCCTTCAAAGGAAGACGCACGTCCTTCTTCCTCCCGTGACCGCCGTCCCGCCCGTGCTCCCGAAGGCGGCCCCGCCAGGCCAGTAAAGGACGGCGCCCGCTCAGGGGACAGGACGCGTCCCACCCCCCGCCCCGAGCGAATCGTCCGCGCCGATCCCGCCGCCGAAGCCCTCGCCCGACCGGACGCCTTTTCCCGCCCCTCTGAGCCCGAAAATCTGATCGTCGGGCGCAATCCCATCCGCGAGGCGCTCCGCTCCAGCCGGGACATTGAAAAGCTGCTGGTGGCCAAAGGCGATCTGAACGGCACCGCCCGGGAGATCGTGGCCGAGGCGCGGGAACAGCATATCCCGGTACAGACCGTCGAGCGCTCCCGCCTGGACGAAATCTGCCGCAATCACCAGGGCATGCTCGCCTTTGCCAGCGCCTACCGCTATTATGAGGTGGAGGATATGCTGGAGGACGCCGCTCAGAAGGGAGAAAAGCCCTTTCTGGTCATTCTCGACGGCGTTACCGATCCCCAGAACCTGGGGGCCATTATCCGCACCGCCGCCTGCGTCGGCGCACACGGGGTTATCGTTCCCCAGCGCAGAGCCGTCGGCCTGACCCCGTCAGCCGTGAAGGCTTCGGCCGGAGCCATCGAAAAAATCAAGGTCGCCAGGGTGACCAACCTTGCCAGGACCCTTGATATGCTCAAGGAAAAGGGCCTCTGGCTGTACGCCGCCGATATGAACGGCGTCCATTACCGCAAGGTCGACTTTTCCGGCGCGGTGGGGCTGGTCATCGGCTCCGAAGGGGACGGCATTTCCCGCCTGACCCTGGAAAAATGCGATCACCGCGTTTCCCTTCCCATGACCGGCGCCATCGACAGCCTCAACGCCTCCGTCGCCGCCGGCATACTGATGTACGCCGTCAGGGATTTCCGCTGACGATTCTATTGATTAAAGGGTGCGTCCATGTCTGAAAACAATGACGGCAGGGATGAATTTGAAGCCTACCGGGCGCTGACCGACGAGCAGGCGGTGGAGGCCGCCCAGCGGGGCGACAGCCAGGCACAGGATTATGTCCTGGACGAATACAAGAATTTCGTCCGTTCCAAGGCGCGCAGCTATTTCCTGATCGGAGCGGATCACGAGGATATCGTCCAGGAGGGAATGATCGGTCTTTACAAAGCCATACGGGATTTCCGTCCCGAAAAGCAGGCCTCCTTCAAGGCCTTTGCCGAATTGTGCATCAAGCGGCAGATCATCACCGCCATCAAGACCGCAACCCGCCAGAAGCACTATCCCCTGAACAGCTATGTATCCCTCAACCGCCCGCTGTTTGACGAGGAAAGCGACCGGACGCTTCTGGACGTCCTGGAGGGCAGGACCACCAATCCGGAGGATCTGTACATCTCCAAGGAACACCTCAGCGGCATCCAGCAGCAGATGGACCTTTTGCTCAGCGATCTGGAGCAGCAGGTCCTTGACAAATTCCTGGACGGCAAAAGCTACCAGGAGATTGCGGAGGATCTGGACAGGCACGTCAAATCCATCGACAACGCCCTCCAGCGCGTCAAGCGGAAGCTGACCCGCTACCTGGAAGAAAACGATTATCCCCTTCCCCACTGATCAATACGAAAACGACGGGCCGGCTCTGCGCTGGCCCGTGTCTTTGGAGGCTTTCCGCTGTTATGAAACTCTTGACCATCGTCGTCCCCAGCTACAATTCCGCCGCGTACCTGGAAAGGTGCGTCCGTTCCCTGACGTGCGGCGGGGATGAACTGGACGTCCTGATCGTGGACGACGGCTCCACCGACGAAACCGGCGCCATCGCGGACCGCCTCAGCGCGGAGTATCCCGGTATCGTCCGGGTCATCCATCAGGAGAACGGCGGTCACGGGGAGGGGCTCAACCAGGGCATCCGCACCGCGAAAGGCCTTTACCTGAAAACGGTGGACAGCGACGACCGCCTGGACGGGGAAGCCCTGAAGGAGCTGATGAATATCCTGCGGGCCCATTCCGCCCCGGAGGAGCAGCTGGACCTGATCGTCAACGATTACGTATACGACCGCGAGGAACAGCCCTGCTGTTTCAAGGTCCGCTACAACGGTGTCATGAAGCCGGGGCGCGTCCTTTCCTGGGATACCGTGAGGTCCTTTCCCATCTGGAAGCAGTTCATGATCCATTCCCTCACCTACCGCGTGCAGATGCTCAGGGACATGGGCCTGGAGCTTCCGAAGCACACCTTTTACGAGGACAACCTTTACATCTACCGTCCGCTGCCCTACACCAAACGGCTGTATTACCTTGACCGGCCGCTGTACGGCTATTTCATCGGCCGGGAGGATCAGAGCGTCAACGACAGCGTAATCATCCGCCGCTTGGACCAGGTGACCCGGATCGCCGCCGACATGATCACCTCCTACCCGATGTCGTACCTGAAGACCCTGCCGAGGAAGCTGAAAAACTACATGCTCAATAACCTGGCGGGCCAGCTGTTCACCACCGCGTCCCTCCAGTACATGAGCGGCGAAAAAGGGCTGGAAATGAACAGGGCCATGTGGCAGGATATCCACCGGTTCGATCCGGAATTGTATTCCGCCCTCAGGCACCACGCGCTGGGCATGTTCACGATACTCCCGGGAAAAGCTGGCCGCGGGCTGCTGGTATGGGCCTACAGGTTCGGCCGGAGGATGATCAAATTCTGAGCAAAGGAAGGTCCGGCCTTATGGATTTCGATTTTGTTTCCGTTCCCGACCGCCGCGGCATGGACGCCCTGGCGGTGGACGAAATCGGCCGCGGCTCGGCGGGCTCGAACGCGCCCACGGCGCCGAAGGCCGGTTTTTCCGCCATCCCCATGTGGATCGCGGATATGAATTTCGCCACCTGCCCCGCCGTCACGCGGCGCATTTCCGACCGGCTCTCGCACCCGCTGTTCGGGTATTTCCTGCCGTCGGACGCCTATTATGACGCGATCATTCAATGGCAGCGGGACAGGAACGGGGTCACAGGCCTCGCCCGGGACGCCATCGGCTATGAAAACGGCGTGCTCGGCTGTGTCGCATCGGCCGTCCAGGCTTTTTCGTCCCCGGGCGACGGGGTGCTGGTCCATTCCCCCGCCTATATCGGTTTCACCCACACCCTGGACAATAACGGACGCAAACCCGTCTTCAGCCCCTTAAAGCGCGACGAAAACGGCGTCTGGCGCATGGATTACGAGGATATGGACCGCCGCCTGAAGGAAAACCGGATTCATCTGGCCGTCTTCTGCTCTCCCCACAATCCCTGCGGCCGGGTCTGGGAGGAAGGGGAAATCCGCCGGGCCATGGAGGTCTACAGGGACAACCGCTGCGTCGTCATTTCCGACGAGATCTGGTCCGACATCCTTCTGGACGGTCACAGGCACATCCCCACCCAGAGTGTTTCCGCAGACGCCAGGGAACGCACCGTGGCGGTCTATGCGCCCAGCAAGACCTTCAACCTGGCCGGCCTGATCGGCAGCTATCACATCGTATACAGCCCATATCTCAGGGACAGACTGCACCGGCAGAGCGAATGCTGCCATTACAACAACATGAACGTCCTTTCCATGCACGCCCTCATCGGCGCCTACAGCCCCGAAGGACGGAAATGGACGGACGAGCTTTGCGCCGTCATTTCGAAAAACATCGAGTACGCCTGCTCCTTTATGAAGCAGAATTTCCGCGGCGTCGATTTTGCCCGGCCCGAGGGCACCTATATGGTGTTTCTCCACTGTGAGGAATGGTGCCGCTCCCATAACCTCTCTCTTCGGGACCTTCTGCTTAGGGGCTGGGACGTCGGTGTCGGCTGGCAGTCCGGCGGCCCCTTCCACGATCCCTGGGGCATCCGCATCAATTTCGCCCTGCCCTTCAGCCTGGTCAAGGAAGCCATGGAGAGGCTGAAAAAGCACGTATTCACCGAAAGCTGATAACCCCCCCCCAGCGGACGCCGCCGCGCCGGCGGACAAGGAGGAAAAGAACCGGGACATTCAGGCTGCGAAAACAGCGGAATGCCCTGTTTTGTTTATCCTGTTTACCGCTCAGGCCCGTCTTTCCGCGCAGGCGCGGGGGAATTTTGCCGCTGGAAAAAAAATTTCCGTTCGCTGTAACAAAAACCCCATACCCGACATATATATATCGAAAAGGAGGTGAGCGGAGGATGAACCTTGAAGCCGTATATCGGGAGCATTCCGTTTCCGTATACCGTTATCTGTATGCGAAAACCGGAAGTCCCGAACTCGCGGAGGAGCTGACGCAGGAAACGTTCTTTCAGGCTGTCAAAAGCATTGACCGCTTTGACGGATCGTCGAAGATCACGACGTTCCTGTTTGGCATCGCGAAAAACGTATGGCTCAACGAATACCGCAGAAGAAAAAAAGCGCCTGTCGTTTCGCCGGAATCCGGGACCGCCGCCGCGCCTTCGGCCGAAAGCGACGTTCTTGCCCGGTTGGGCAGGGAAGATATCCTGAGGCTCATACACGGCATTCCGGATCCCGGCCGGGAGGTTCTCTATCTCCGCCTGCTCGGCTCCCTCCCATTTTCCGAAATCGGAGCCGTTTTGGGACAATCGGAGAACTGGGCCCGCGTCACCTACTACCGTGTCAAACAGCAGCTGATCAAGGAGATTCAAGGCAATGAAAACAAAGCTTAATTGCGAAATCGTAAAAGACCTGCTTCCTTCCTATATCGACCGTCTCACCTCGGACGTGACCGGGGACGCGGTAAAGTCGCATCTTGCCGAATGCGCGGACTGCCGCGGCGTTTACCTGGAAATGACGAGCAGCGAACCGCGCTTCGCCGAACAGCGGGAGATCGATTATCTCAAAAAAGTCCGTGATTCCCGGCGCCGCATCCGCGGAATCGCGATTATCGCAGGATGCGCCGTGCTCATTCTCGGGTTCACCGCGTTTTTTATCGCAAAAACCGGCCGGCGGAAAGCCGAGGCAGACGCGAGGACAATCAGCGAGCTGGAGCAGCGGATCGAACTGCCGGCCGTCATCTACGATGAGGAAACCAGGGCGCTGGTAATCACCGGTACGGACCGTTATGACGAAATGGTGATCCCCGACAAAGCCGAAGAAGCGGTAACGCTCGATGTGCAGGACGATCAGTTCCACATGTCCGTCTATATCCCGCTGCTGCGGAGCCGCGGAGAGCCCCTGAAAACGTATCTGCCCGCGTATATCAGCCGCACCGACAGGAGCATCCGGTTCATTCGCTCCTGCCTGAAAGAGGGCGGCAGGAATAATTATCCGTCGGAAACCGCGGACAAGATGGTAGAGATCAATGTCCGGAAGGACGAGGCTTTTATGTTCCGGAACGAAGAGGACCGCATCCTGCTGAACCTTGGCGCAGGGTACTGGAACCGCGACGGTTATTATGTGCAGGCAATCCTTGGCACGCCGCATCTCGCGTGGGGACAGATCGGTCTGTCCTGGTATATCGCCGGATGCCTTGATCCTTATTCCGAATTCCTTTTCCTGACGGATCCCTCCGCATCCGTACCATATGACGATCTGTATGCGGACGCGGGCGGAAAGTATGAAAATGTGACAAATGCCGATATTCTGCTCCAGTTCAACGTCATTTCCCGCGTGTGCCTGGACAAAGGACTGGTCAGCAAGCGATGGGGCACCCCCGCCGAAAGTTCGCCGCTGACCAGGGCCTACGGGTATTCAGGCTCTCCCGAAACCTATGAACAGGACGCCTCGATGAGCCCGATCATGGCGGCCTCCTTCGTCGGCTGGCTGGACAGGCAGTACGGCTTTGAGGCGCTTTGCGGCTACTGTCTGGAAAAACAGACTTTTTCGGAAGCGTTCGGAACGGATTTCGACACATCCTTTGCCGCATGGAAGGCGTGGATCACGGAAACCTATCCCATCAACTGAATCAGCAGGCAAAAAAACGGCCTGCACGTGCGGAAGCCGCGGGACTGACGCACGTGCGGCCGGTTCATTTTTTCCGGAATACCACAATCTTGCTCATAAAATAATTGAATATCACAACCAGCACGTTCATCAGAAGCTTGTCGATAAGATCCGGCATGAAATACAGGCACAGCGTGAAAAGCGCCAGGTCAAAAATCAGATAGGACGCGATTCTGGACAGGAAAAACAGGGCCAGCTCCCGCCCTGCGCCGCTCCCCATGCCCTTTCCGCTGCGGAAAACGTATTTTTTGTTGGTCACGAAGGCAAAAAGGACCGACAGGACCCACGCCGTCAGGTTGCTGACGTTCGCCCTGATCCTGTAGGCGTCGCTGTCCTGCATTACCCGGTCCATCCCGGTCACGTTCCTCATCACCCAGTAAACCGCGTAATTGACCGCCGTGGTCAGCACACCGAATACGATATACCAGATAAGCTCCTTCCGCCGCGCCTCGTCGTCCCAGACACCGCGGACTTTACGGACCGCGCTCCGAAGCAGCGCTCTGATCTTATTCATCGCCGTCCTGCCTTTCATACTGCATGGTCTCCCCGTCGTCGCCTCTGGCATAGGAAGCCGACAGCACCCTTTCCAGGGGGATCGCGCGGAGTTTTTTGTCCCGGATCGAGTTTTTAATGTACCTCAGCGTTTCCGAGTCCCATTCCACGCAGATTACATTGATATATTTCGCCCTGTCCCCGTCCTCCGGAAGCACCATCAGGCGGATGGGCCGGGCATGATCCCGGGAATACACAAAAAACCGTTCCATCATTCCCCCGCCTTCACCCGGTAGACGGTGATTTCGCCCCGGGACGATTCAAAGACCTTGTCGGCCACTGCCTCCAGGCCCTCGGTGTCCACCGACAGTTCGGCGCGCTCATAGCTGCCGACAAAGATATACCGGACCCCGTATTTTTCAAGAATTCCAAGGTTTTCCTCCGGATTTGCGTAAAAGGCGCGGATCTCATTCTGTCTGTCCCAGGTGGTAAAGCCATGATACCACAGCCACAGGTCCGGGCCGCAGACGATGGTCCGGCCCGCAAGGGAGGACACCGGGTTGATATGCTGGGTCCAGGTCATAAAGACATCATGTTCCCCGGTATTCTCCTCGATGTAGCGCGCCGCCTCCGCGTCCTCGTTTCCGAACAGCCTGTAATCGCTCACCCATTCCCTGCCGACGGTGATTGCCGCCGAAGCGAAGAATACGACAGCGCAAATCGCGGCAATCACATACCTCGAGCGCCAGCCCCTGAGCTTTTCAAACAGTTGAGCGGCGTAATCCGCCGCCAGAACCGCCGCGAACATATACCAGATGTAAAAGAGCTTGTTGTTGTCATATTCGTTGGGCTGGAACTGGATGAACTCCGCGCAGATAAAAGCCACCATGGCGCCGGCGGCCAGGAAACGCCTGCGCGGCGATTTTTCGAAAAGCGAAAGGATAAAAAACACAAACGGCAAGCCGATGTTTTTGACGTAGAACCAGAGATACCCGTCCCTGAGCCCGTGGGAGCCGGAATTGTTGACCCAGTTGAAATGGAAGCTGATAAAATGGTCGCTCCCCTTCATCTGCCCGAAGGTCCACACAAACAGCTGGGGCAGAGCAAGCAGCGCGGCCGTCGCCCCGTATACCGCCCAGGGGATGAGGCGTCTGAGGAAGGGCCGTTTTTCGACGGCGCAGAAAAACAGGTCATACGCCATCCAGCCCAGGCTGATCATGGCCAGGGCGGCGAAGGAATGAGTATGGAGCATCGGGAGCGCGCCGCCCATCACGCCCATAAGAACGGTTCGCCGCAGCATGTTCCCCGTTCCCGCAAGGCATTCCGGGTCCTCGCTTTTCCCCGCCCGGGGCGGGACCATGGTATCGTATACAAGGTACAGGCAGGGGATTACCATGCAGTATCCGCCGAGGGTGGTCCGCTGGGGGATGAGCATGTCGCAGATGATATTGCTCCAGCGCAGGTTGTAATAGGCCTGCTCCGTGTGATTCGTCGGCGCGGTGTAATACCCGTTAAGCATGTTGCCGAGCCGCTGCGCAAAGCCGCTGCCGGACTGGAGCTGGTTCACGGAATCCGTCCCGAGGCTGACGCCGATCATATCAAAGGCATACAGGAACCCCAGGCCGCCGTTGAGGAAAAAGAGCAGCACGGCCAGCCTCGCTCCCGCCGTGCGTTCGGCGATGCGGCCGGTCAGCAGGCAATACCCCGAAAAGGCCAGGAAGAGCATCACCGCCGACGGAAAGACCACCGCGCTCCTGAGTCCCATGCCGAACAGCATCATGCTGGTGGAAAGACTGTCCGTAAGGAAGGGATAGGCCAGCATCTCTCCGGGAAAAATGCTGTAATCCGCGGGGAAGGAGGCGTTCCTGAGGGATGTGACGATGGCAAGGTGCAGGTTCAAATCCCCGTAGGTGCTCTGCCCGCAGTGCAGTCCGTCGCTCCGCGGCGCGAGGGTATGGGTTGATTCCAGGTAAACCGACAGTGCCGTCAGAGGGAGGGCGATCATAAGCACCGTGAGTAAAAGCTTCCGGTCCCCGTCGTCCCATTCCCGCGCCGGCCTGCGGTCCCTGATCAGCCAGCAGACGCCCCCGGCCGCCGCGAGGAGCGCCAGCGCTGCCAGGTGCCCCGTCACGGTAAATCCCAGGGGAAAAGCCATGACAGCCGGAAGCCACATGCATAAAAGCAGGCCAAGGCACAGGCCCAGATAAATTCTGCCGATCATCCTGAACCGGGGAAGCAGCAGGCGAACCATCCCGACCCCCGCGGCCAGGTAAACCAACAAATACAAAACAGACAGCATGCCGGCGTCTCCTTGGAAGTTTTTCGTTATTATACAACAAATCTCAGGCGCTTGCAATCACAGCGGAAGCGGGCGCGCCGGACGCAGGACGCCCGGAATCACGTACACGCGCGGGCAAAACGCCGGATAACCCGCGGAAAAGGCGGGCAATTTCCCTTTGAACAATATCGGGTTATATGCTATACTTGCATCTTGAAAGGAGTTGTGCCTTCAATGAGATGCTCCTGCCCCAATTGCGGGGAATTTATGGAACACGCGGAAACCTCCGCGTCCTGCGTCTGTCCCGTCTGCCTGACCCGCTGCTCCGCCTGTCTGGGCACGGACAGCGTAATCTCCAGGGAGACCTTTCTCCGGATGCGGTCGGATCCGTCCGGCCCTTCCGGCGCCGACAAAGAAATAAAAAACGGGAGTGATAAAAATGGACCGCAAGGATGAGATTATCAGCCTACAAAACGACCTTTTGCAGGATATGCTCAGGAAACAGTTCAAAAGCATCTCCGACGATCTCTGGGGCCTGCACACCGAACTGACCTCAAAGAGCGCCATGGATCCCTTCAGGGACCTGGTCTCCCCCGCTTCCCCCGTTTCTCCCGCTTCCCCCGTCACCGAAAAAAAGGACGCCAAAGCGGACGAACCGAAGAGCGAAAAAGCCTCCGTCCCGGAAGCCGCTCCAGCCGCCGCGCCCGAACAGGAAGAGAAGGAACCCGAGGAAACCATTGAGGACCTGAAGGCGGAGCTGGATTCCTACATCGGCCTGAGCGTCATCAAATCCGAGGTTAATTCCCTGATCAACTGGATCGGGATCATGAAGGCCCGCCAGGCGGCGGACCTGCCCACCCCCGATTTGTCCCTGCACATGGTCTTTTCGGGGAACCCGGGCACCGGCAAAACCATGATCGCCCGGCTGATGGCCCGCATTTACAAATGCCTTGGCATCCTCAGTAAAGGCCACCTGGTGGAGGTGGACCGTTCGGGCCTGGTGGCAGGCTATGTGGGGCAGACCGCTCTCAAGACCCAGGAGGTCATCAACAAGGCCCTGGGCGGGGTGCTTTTCATCGACGAAGCCTACGCCCTGACCGAAAACAGGGGCGGCACCGATTACGGCCAGGAGGCCGTGGACACCATCCTGAAGGCCATGGAGGACCACAGGGACGACCTCATCGTGATTGTGGCCGGTTATACCGAGCTGATGCAGTCCTTTATTTCCTCCAACCCCGGCCTGGAAAGCCGCTTCAACCGCTTCATGCAGTTCCCGGACTACACCGTGGACGAGCTTGTCGGCATCTTTGAGATGCGCTGCGGCAAAAGCTGCTATTCCCTGTCGGAAGACGCCAAAGCCCTCCTTCCCGAAATCCTCAGGGAAAAGAGCAAAGATGTCAAGGGCTTCGGCAACGGGCGCGGCGTCCGCAACCTGTTTGAGAACGCCATTTCCAATCAGGCGGACAGGCTCAGTCAGGAGACGGGAGAATTGACCCGCGAAAGGCTGATGGAAATCACCGCCGCGGACCTCATGGCCGCCGCCGAGGAATCCGACGGCAACAGCCTGGAAAAGGCCGCCGCCGAAAGCGCCGTCAGGGACCTGATGGCCGACGTTTCTTCCCTGGCCTCTTCCCTCTCCGAAATCCCCGCCGGGGCAAAGCGGGACGGGGAAACGAAGGCCGGCGAAGCAAAGGACGAAGAGCCGAAGGCCGACGAAACAAAATCAGAGGAACCGGAGGACGGCGAAAAGGAAGGCGCCCCGGAGGATACGGAAAACTGATCCGTCCTTCACAAAGCGTCCTTGACACCCGGTGCCCGCCATTGTATACTCAATTCGCTTCCAGAACATCATTCACAACCGGAGGTTATGCAAAATGAAGGATTATTACGACCTGCACGTGGCCGGCCTTGAGCGCAGGCTTCCCCTCTGCCGGGTCAACGACCAATTGTATATCGGCGCTTTCGTCATTTTCGGCGATGTGGAGCTGACCGTCGCCTCCGCCAGGGAGCTGCTTAAAATCGCTCCCGAGCACGATATCCTGATCACCGCGGAATCCAAGGGCATCCCGCTGGTATATGAGATGGCGCGCCAGAATGGTGAAAACCGCTACCTCATCGCGCGCAAGGCCCCGAAGCTCTACATGCGCAACATCTTCTCCACCGAGGTCACTTCCATCACCACCGCCAAAAAGCAGACGCTGTGCATCGACCAGGAAGACGCCGACGCCATGCGCGGCAAGCGCGTGCTGATTGTGGACGACGTCATCTCCACGGGCGAATCCCTCAAGGCCGTGGAAAAGCTGGTTGAGGAAGCGGGCGGCATCATCGTCGGCAGGATGGCCATCCTGGCCGAAGGCGCCGCCAGGGAGCGCAAGGACATTCTTTTCCTGGAGCACCTGCCCCTTTTCAATCCGGACGGCTCCGTCAAGGAATGATCTTTCTTCCCGGCGCCTGCCGGAAAACCGCAAAAATCACGGAAAAACAGGCGAAAACGGGAAAAGTTGCGCTTGCAAAGTCCGCGGTGGTATGATATAATCGTTAAGCTGTTAATTTGGAATGTGTCATGGTCTGACGACCATTCACCTGAGCATTCCCTTGGAGGTAATGAGTTATGGGCAAGTTTTGTGAGGTTTGCGGAAAAGGTCTTCTGACCGGTCACAACGTGAGCCATTCCAACCGGAAAACCAACCGTGTCTGGGCTCCCAACGTTCAGAAGGTCCGCATCGTCGTCGGCGGCACCACCCTGCACGCCAATGTGTGCACCCGTTGCCTGCGCAGCGGTTATGTGCAGCGCGCTGTCCGCGAGGTTAAAGCCCCTGCCGGAGAAGCCGCCGTTGAAGCCTGAGACCCGGGTCTTATAAAAACGGGCCGTTCCCATGAGGACGGTCCGTTTTTATATGCTTTTTTTCCCGGCGTGACCGGCTTATTTCACCCCCGCCGGGGCAAAAAATTCGTCCGCCTCCGCAAGGCGGAAGGTTTCTTCCAGGGTGAAGGTCTCCCCCCGCCGTCCGGGATCGATCCCGCAGGAGGAAAGCCAGGCGGCCGCCTGTTCCCTGCTCATCCCAAGGAACTGCGCCGCGTTGTTCAGAAAGGTCTTGCGCCTCATGGCAAAGGCGGCGGAGGCGATCCTCATCCACCTGTTTTCCGTCGCCGGCCGGTCCTGATACCGGGTCTCCCGC
>CADANQ010000026.1 GCA_902789365.1 uncultured Eubacteriales bacterium | reverse complement strand
TTTCCGGCTTTTCCCTCGCTTTTTCTTCTCTCCTGTACGACTAACTTCCAGTTCTCTTTTCCTCCCTTACACTCTGGAAGTTACTTTTGCACTTCACGGTTTTTTACAAGCGTCGGGGAATGACAATGTCGCCGCGCCTGCTGCATCCGCCGGTATGCCGCGTCTGAATGGCAGACTGCCGATTTTTCTCCCTTTTTGAAACCCGCCGCAGGGAAGACCCCGTAAGCCTTCCCCGCGCACGGGGAAGGTGGCGGCGAAGCCGCCGGATGAGGTTCCCCGTTCAGTTCTCCCGCCGGAACATTGCGTCAGCCATGTGTCCCGCCTTGCCCCCCGTTCCTACTATATGATATACTCATACCGTCGGGCACAAAACAATTTCCCGGCCGGAGGAACCCATGAGCAAAAAAAAGCTGATCCTTATCGCCGACGACGAACGCGGCATCCACGAATCCCTGCGCATGTACCTCACCCGGGAGGGTTACGAGGTCTATTCCGTTTTCAAGGGCGACGACGTGATGGAAGCCTTCACCCGCATGCAGCCGGACCTGATCATTCTGGACATCATGATGCCCGGGCGCTCCGGCACCCAGGTATGCGCGGACATCCGGGCCGTATCCATGGTCCCCATCATCATGCTGACCGCCAAGGGCGAGGAGGTGGACAAGCTTCTGGGCTTCGCCCTGGGGGCGGACGATTACATCGTCAAGCCCTTCTCCCCCCGGGAGATCGTATCCCGCATCCAGGTGATCTTCCGCCGACTCAACCAGATGTCAAGCGACGGCGCCATGGGCAAACTGACCGTGGGCAACACCCGCATCGACCTGAAATGCTATGAGGTGTTTGTGGAAGACCGGCAGGTCCTCCTTTCCCCCAAGGAAGTGGAGATCCTTCACCTGATGGCGGGGCATCCCCGGCAGGTGTTCACCCGGGAGCAGCTGCTCGACAACATCTGGGGCTTTGATTTCAACGGCGACCCCAGGGTGGTGGACACCTCCATCAAGCGCATCCGCAAAAAGCTGCCTGAAAACACCGACATCCAGCTCAAGTCGGTCTACGGTGTCGGCTATAAGGTAGAGGTCAGGGAAAATGCTTAAAGCAAAAAGCTATCTTGCCCGTTTCGCGCTGATCACCGTCGCCTGCTGCCTGATGATCACGCTGCTTTCCTTCGGCCTTTCCAGCTACCTTTTCACCGACGCCTTCAACCGGTCCGACGCCGAAACCCTCAACAGCATTCTTCTGTCCGGCGAGGAGCTGCTTTCGGATTACGCCTTCGGCCGCAAGGACCGCAAAAACCTGTGGGACGAGGTGAACCCGGTATTCAACACCGGGGATTCCTTTCTTGTGCTCCTTGACACGCAGGGGAATATCCTCGCCTATACCGATGCCGCCGTGCCCTATATGGTGCGCATCGATCCGATCAAGCTTATCGCCCGCCTGACCGGCGGCGACGGCGGGGCCCTGGTCTCCCGCTACACGGAGCACGGCACCGTCGCGTACATCACCTGCTCCCGCACCGACGCGGGCTTCGTCATCGCCGGCAAGACCCGCTCCTCCGCCATCGGCTTCATCAACGCCTTCAGGAGCCAGCTGTTCCTGTGGACCATGGGCATCCTGATTCTGGCGGGGCTTTTTTACTGGTTCAGCACGCGAATCGCCGCGAGGCCCGCCAGAGTGCTCCTGGAAGCCTCCGAAAGGATCGTGAACGGCGAGGAAGTGCGCATGGATGAGGACCTGCCCGGCGAAATCAGCGAAATCGCCCAGGCCTTCAACACCATGTCATCACGCATTTCCGCGGCCTTCCATTCCCTGAAAACCGAACGCGACAACATGAACCTGATTCTGGAGAGCCTCACCGAGGGCATCATCGCCATGGATGCCTCCGGGAATATCATGCATATGAACAGCGCGGCCTTAAAGCTTCTGGGAGGCGGGGACACCCCGCTCTACCGCCGGGTCCTTTCCGAGATCCGGGCCGTCATCGAAAGCGGCGCCGCCCGCGGTGAGCCCGGTGCTTCCGGAAAGCTCCCGAGCGGCGACAGGGAGCTTCTGTACGTCATATCCCCCCTTACCGATTCCTCCGGCACACGAGCCGCGGCGGCTCTGATCCGCGACATCACCGAGGAGGAGCGGCTGGAGAGGACCCGGCATGACTATGTCGCCAACATCTCCCACGAGCTCAGGACCCCCCTTTCCAGCATCCGCGGCATCGCCGAGGGCATCCGGGATGGCATGGTGACCGAAAAGGCGGACCTGGACCGCTGCGCCGGGATCATCGCGGACGAATCCACCCGCCTGTCCCGCCTGGTCAACGACCTGCTGGAGCTTTCCGGCCTCCAGTCCGGCGCCGCCGCCTTTGAGGAGGAAACGGTGGACCCGACGGAGCTGGTCCTGGACCTGCACGACCGCAACCGCAGCCTGTTTGAAGCGGCGGGGCTTTCCTTCGAATGGGACCTGCCGAGGAACGAAAGCGGCGGTCCCGAACCGCTGCCGAAGGTGACCAGCAACGAGGACCGCCTGGCCGAGGTACTCACCATTTTCCTTGACAACGCCCGCAAGTACACCCCCGCCGGCGGCAGGGTCGTCCTGGGGGCCTCCGAAACCGGGGACGGGATCCGCTTTTTCGTCAGGGACAACGGCATCGGCATGGACGAGGAAACCTGCCGCCTGGCCTTCGACCGGTTCCATCAGGCCGAAAAAAGCCACAGCGACAAGGGCTCCGGCCTGGGGCTGGCCATCGCCAGGGAAATCATGAACAAAATGAACGTTTCCATCGGCCTTGAGAGCCGCCCGGGGGAGGGAAGCGAGTTTTCCTTCGTCATTCCCTTCCCGGAGGACGGAAAAACGCGGCGGCTGCCCCCTCCGGGGGACGGATAAGGCGTAAATCTTTCCGTCTTATGTTCCCTTCCGCGGGGGGATGTGGTATAATTTTTGAGTGCGGACTCCTGCCGCAAGGCCGCGGACCGCGTCCGAAAAGTTTTTTTCCGGAGGGATCTTATGTTTGGCAGAATGATGAACAATTACTATTACGGGAAAAGCGGGAAGGGCGATTTCAAAAAAGACGACCTGCCGGACAACCGATTCCAGCTTTTTTTCGAAATGCTGCGGGTACGCCTCAGCGGGCTGTGCCACCTGAATTTCATTACGGTACTCGCTTTCGCTCCGCTGATTATCATTGTGGTCATGACCATGAACACCTACCTGAGCGGCATCAGCCTGCAGTTCGATATGACCCAGACGGTGAACACCGCCGGCGTCACGCTTGCGGAAAACGGGCAGGCGGATATTGACGCCTTTCTCGGGCAGGGCGCCGAGATTCTCGCCGCCGCCGAATACACGCCCGAGCAGATCCAATTCTGGAAAAACTTCTACACCCCCGGGGGCTCCCGGAACTTCTTCGTCGGCCTTCTGTCTTCCCTGATGATCTGGCTGATCCCATGCATCCTGATTACCGGCCCCGTGGAGGCCGGCATCGCCTACATCACCCGCAACTGGGCCCGGGACGAGCACGCCTTCGTCTGGTCCGATTTCAAGGATGCCGTGAAGGGCAACTGGAAGCAGGGTCTGGGCGTTTCCGCCATTACCTCCGTTTTGCCGATCGTCGTCTATATCGGCTGGAACTTCTATTCGGCCTATTCCGAGAAAAACGCGCTTTTCATGGTGCCCCAGATGCTGATGCTCCTCATCGGCATCGTATGGCTCCTGGGCCTCACCTATATGTACCCGATGATGGTCAGCTACAAGGTTAAATTCCGCGAGCTTCTGCGCAACAGCCTGCTTCTTGGCGTAGCCCGCCTGCCCCAGACCGTGGCCGTCAATCTTTTGCACCTGGTGCCCGCCGCCATCGTCGCGCTGCTTTTGTTCTTCACCGGCATCGGCTATTACGCCCTGCTGATCGCTGTAATCTATTACATCGTCCTGGGCATCACGCTGGCCCGCTTTGTCAACGCTTCCCTGGCCAACGCCGTTTTCGACCGGTTCATCAATTCCCATATCGAAGGCGCAAAGGTGAACCGCGGCCTGAGGCAGGATACCGACGAGGACGAGGACGAGGAAGAGGACGAAACCGCGGACGAAAACGATGAAAAAAACAGCGGGACCGGGGAAAACGCCCCCGGGTCCTGAACGGAAAGTACGGATGTATACTGATTTTGCGCGTATCTATGATCTTCTGATGCAGGATGTGGACTATGACGCGTGGTCGGTTCACCTTCTGCGTCTTTTGGAATCCAGGGGAATCGGCGGCGGGGATTCGTGCGTGGAATGCGCCTGCGGCACCGGCGCCCTGACCGTGCCCCTTTCGAAGGCGGGCCTTAAAATGACCGGCGTGGACCTGAGCGGCGAAATGCTTTCCGCGGCCATGCTCAGGGCCCGCAACGCCGGGTGCGCGATTCCCTTTGTCCGGCAGGATATGACCGCCCTCACCCTCCCCCGCCGGGTCCGGGCTGTCCTTTGCACCTGCGACGGCGTCAATTACCTGGACGCGCGGCGCGCCTCCCTTTTTTTCCAAAGGGCCTTTGAATGCCTCAGGCCCGGGGGCGTCCTGCTGTTTGACGTTTCCACGCCCTTCAAGCTCCGCACCCTCCTGGGAAACCGGACACTGACCCGGAGGGAGGAGGATTTCTGCTATATCTGGGAAAACCGTTGGGACGCCGCCGCCGGGCGGGTCCGGCTCCGCGTGACCGCCTTTGTGAAAAATCCGTCCGGCGCCTACGACCGCGTGGAGGAAGACCAGACCCAGTACGCCCACGACCGCGTCGCGCTCAGAAAGCGGCTGTCGCAATGCGGCTTTACCGACATCGCCTTTTACGGACGCACGCGCATGTCCCCGGCCCGTTCGGATGACGACCGCTGGCATGTCATCGCGTCAAAACCCCTCGGAGGTATTCATGTCTGATCAATTCAACGCTCTTTTGAACCTGCCCGACGAAATGCTCCGTCTTTCCCTGATGGACGGGGCGGTCCGGGTGCTTTTCTGCCGCACCACCGGGGTCACCCGCGCCATGGCCGGCATCCATGCCCCCTCCCCCACGGCCCTGGCCGCCTGTTCGCGGATCATGACGGGAACGCTGATGCTCTCCGTGATGATGAAAGGGGAAAACGAATCCGTAACGGTCACGGTCAAGGGCGACGGCCCCGCGGGCAAGATCACCTGTGTCGGGAACGGCCCCCATGTGAAAATCTCCCCCGAAAACCCTTCCGCGGACGTTCCGCTCCGCGCCGACGGGCACCTGGACGTGGGCGGCTACATCGGGCATACGGGCCGTCTCACCGTCATCAAGGACCTGGGAATGAAGGAGCCCTACATTGGGCAGTGCGCCCTGGTCAGCGGCGAAATCGGCGAAGACCTGGCCCGGTATTTTACCGTCAGCGAACAAAAGCCCTCCCTGGTGGCCCTGGGGGCCCTGGTGAACGGGGGCGTATGCCTCTCCTCCGGCGGCATCCTGCTCCAGCCCATGCCGGACTGCCCGGAAAGTGTGATTTCGGAGCTGGAACTGCGCAGCATGTTCTTTTCCGCCATCAGCCGGGAAGTCGCCGACATGACGCTGGACGACCTGTACACACGCTGGTTCGACGGGCTCGGGCCGAAGCTTTTGTCGCGGGAAAAGCTCCTCTATCAGTGCGACTGCTCCAGGGACAGGATGGAGCGCGCCCTGATCTCCATGGGCAGAGGGGAGCTTCGCAGCCTGATCGACGAGGACGGGCAGGCCGACCTGACCTGCCACTTCTGCCGCAATACCCAGCACTTTACCAAAGAACAGCTGGAAGAATTACTGGAGCGCGCGCAGCGTGACTGACAGACCCGCCGACCGGGATGGAAAGCTCCTGTCACTCCACCCCACCGACACCTACTGGCTCGGGCGCGCCCGTCGCACCACGGGGCCGAAGCGCCTGGCGGAAAAAGCGCTTTTCTACCGCAAAGCGCTGGAAGCCCTGCCCTCTGAAATGACCCGGCTGGAGCTGGCCGAAACCTATTACCGCATGCAGTGCTACGACGCCGCCGACGCGCTAATCCTGGAAGTTCTGGATCAGGACCCTTCCGCGGGACAGGCCTGGTACCTGCTGGGCCTGACCGCGCTGGCCCGCGGCGACGAAATCACCAGCCAGAACGCCTTTGACCGCTGTATGCGCCTCTCGCCCCTTTCCCAGGCCGCCGTCAACGCGCAAAGCATGCTGCTGGATTACGCCTGGTCCCGGGGCGAAAGGATCCCGACGCTCGGTTTCCGCTCCGATTGCCTTTTGAGGAAGGCTCGCAAAAAGGAACCCGGCCCCGAAAGGACGGCCCTGTGCGTCCGCGCCTGCCTCCGTCATCCCGGTCCGAGGGCGCTTCTTGCCCTTGTCGCCGAGGAAGCGCGGGAATATCCCGCCTTCTGTCTGGCCCTGCTCCCTTATGTGTATAAAAACCGCGCCTTGCGCCTGGATGCCTGCCTTTACGGCGCCGTTTGCCTCAGCCGCCTGGGCAGAAACCCGCTCCCCTGCCTTTATGCCGCCTCTTTGTCGGCCGCCAGCGCCGGCGATGTGGAACGCCTGACTAAGGCCGCCCTGGAAGCCGGACAGACGGATTTCATTCTGGCGCATCTGGACAATCTTCTCCGGGAAGCCCCGTTTTCCAGCGGCCTGATGCTTTTGAAGGCCCGGTGTCTGGAAAAGAAAGGCGCCTTCGGGGAGGCCGGAGCCCTGCGGGCCGCCGCGGAACACGCGGCCCCCGAAGGCGCGCAGGCCCGGGACTGCGCCGGGGAACTGAAGCGCATGGCCGTATACCACAGCCGTCTGCGCCGCGGGCAGCTGAACCGCCTCCTGCACCGCCTGGCGGTCTTCCGGGCGGACCTGGACCCCGCCGCCCTTTACAGAATCGCCGTCCCCCTCTACCGGGGAATGAACCGCGACGCCCGCAGGAACATGGAAAAAACCTCCTTCCGTCCCTGGGACACCGCTTTCGCCCTCTGCGTCGCACTCCGGACCGGCCGGCCGGAGGCTGCCCCGTCCCTGCCCGAAGGACGGCGGCGCTTTATCCTCCGGCAGGTAAGACGCGTGGACCGCGGGCTGTACCGCCTGGCCGGGTCCCTTCCGGCCGCCAAAGGGGCGCGCGGGCGCGGCCTTTCCTGACCGGTCCGGCAGGCGGAACATAAAAGCCGTTTTTTCATCCCAGGCTTTTCTTAAGAAAAAAAAGATTTTTACGATACTCGCGACCGGGAGGTGCGGATCATAATATGAAGTGCGTCAATTTTGACAAGGAATTCCGGTTTTATCTGCAGCGCTGGATGAAGACCGGCAGCAAAAAATACCGCAGCATGGACGAAATGGAAGCCGCCATGCCCGAGGTTTACCGCGAATTCCTGGATACACCGGCGGATTTCCTCGCAGGGGAAAAGCCCGGGGAATATTTCGACCGCTGGGACGACCCCAAATTCCTGGTCAACTGGATGGAGGATTATTTCAAGCAGCGCATACCCGTGCCGGATATCCTGCTCAATCGCATCTCCGCCCTGGGGCTGAAGGGCGAAAATGCCCTGATGAACGTGCTTCAAAAGCCCCGCGCCCCCAGGGAGGCGCGGATGTGCGCCATGACGCTGCTGCGTGAAATCGACTCCCTTTTGCCGATGGACCTGTATATCCAAATGCAGGCGGACCGGGAGGATGACGACGAAATGGCGGACAAAGCCGTGGAAGGGCTTGCCACCATGGGTAGTCGGGCCCGGGAAAAGATGCGCGCGGCCTTTGAAAACGCCAACGATCACGGGCAGGAAGCGCTGCTCAGCCTGATGTGCGACGGCCCCTCGGACGACGGCCTGTTCCTCATGGCCATGGAGCTTTTCAAACGCCATCCCGAAAAAGCCGCCGTGCTTGCGGACTATATCAGCCGCATGGGCGACGAACGGGCGCTGCCGGCCCTGCAGGCCATGGCCGCCAGCTCCGAAACCGGGTACCTGGATTATATCGAGCTCCGTTCGGCCATCGAAAAGCTGGGCGGGGACGCGCCGGAAAGGGATTTCGACGAAAGCGACCCTGCCTATGAAGCGCTTCGCGCCATGGACAAAACAGGCCTGACAACCGCCGAAAAGGAAGGTGACCGACCTTGATCTGTCCCCAGTGCGGGAATGTGCTCAGCGATTCGGTCACGGTCTGCCCCGAATGCGGTATGTCGCTGAAAGATACGGCCTCCATCTCCGGCGCCGCGGGCATCCGCCAGGGTCGCACCGGGAAAAGCGCCCGGCGGACCGAACGCGCCGTGCCCTACAGCTCCTTTGCCTCGGCGCAGACGGAGAACGCCGGCATCGACGATTACAGGCTCCTCCGTCCCGGCCCCGAACGCGTCCCCGACCTTCCCGAACGCAGGTCACGGCGTACGCGGGAGCACCGGGTGCGGAAATTCATGGTCAACTGGGCCCTGGTATGGACCGTGGTAATGTGCCTCGTCCTTCTCGGGGCGGCCGGCGGTTTTCTGTACCTCAAAACCAGCGACGCCGGCCAGCTGATTCTGGCAAGAATGGGCTATGACGCCAACGCAGAGGCTCTCTGGGCCCTGGGCAGCGAATACCTGGACCAGGGATACATCGAACGCGCCATCGTCAGCTTCGAAAGCGCCTACGCTCTGGAACCGGACCGGCCGGACATCTATTCCAAACTGCTCCTGCTCGGCGAGGCGTACATGGCGGGCGGCTATCTAAGCAAGGCCGAGGCCCTGTACACCTCCATGTATACCGATATCGACCCCAAAACCGTCACCGCCTACCGGCTGAAGGCCTCCATCCTCACCAGCCAGGGGCGCACCATGGAACTGGCCGCGTTCCTCAAGGAAGCCTATACCGCAACGGGGGACGCCAGCTTTTCCCGTCAGCGGGAGGAACTGGTCCCCGCCGCGCCCACCGCCGCCCTGGCGGCCGGCAAATATACCCTGGATCTGTCCACCAACGAACAGTTCAAAGTTGTGGAGCTGGTCTCCGCCGAGGATTACGATATCTATTACATCCACTACTTTAAGCCCAACAAGGAATATATCGAAGAGGAAGAGCTTCAAAAGCTCAACGCGCGGGCTCTTCCGGACGACGGCGAGCTCTATACCGGGCCCATCCATCTGGAACCCGGTTATCACGTCATCCGCACCGTCGCCATCTCCAGCGACCTGATCAGCGATGAAATGGTCACCACCTACACCGTTTCCGCGCCCAGTCCGTCGTCCCCGAAGCTGTCCCTGGCCCCCGGCACCTACCAGACCCGCCAGCGGGTATGGCTCCGCTATACCGGTAAGGACCCGGTGGCCATCTACTACACCATCGACGGACAGTCGCCCGTAACGCCCCTGCCCGCGGACAGCAGAAATCAGCCTGCCTACACCTCCCCCCTGTACAACGGCGAACCGATCCTGCTGCCGGGCGGACGCGTCCACGTCAAGGCCATCGCCGTCAACAGCTACGGCGTAAAATCCAACGAAATGGACGTGGAACTGAAGATCGACATCAAGTTCGAACATTTCTTCAACGCCGGGGACACCTATGGCAATTTCACGCTCCTCACCACCACGCGGGACCAGTTTGTGCGCAAATACGGCCAGCCGACGGCGGAGAAAGATTACTCCGACAACATCTCGTTGCACTGCCTGCAGCTGGATTATGACTGGGGCTACGCCAGGTTCATGTCCACCTCCGTGGGATATGTGGTCTACGAGGTGCTGTCGAATTCCTCCTCCTTCGCCGGCCCCAGGTCCACCCGCTGCGGCATGAACGCCTCCGCGGTCTGCGAAAAATTCCGCGACATGGGCCAGCTGAACAACAGCGACGGAAGCCGCAGCATCTACTGGGACCAGAGCAGCGGCTATGCCATGTCCTATAGGGATAAAAGCAACCCGAATCTCGGCCAGATCGATTACGTCTATTACACTGAGGACGGCGGCAGCGTGATCCTGACCTATTACACCGAGAACGACATCGTCACCAAAATCGGCGTCAGCTACTCCAACCTGAGGGTCTCCCCCAACGATTATTACAAAAATGAAAAAAAACGAGATTGACATGACCTCCGGCCGCATCTGGCCGAAGATGCTGCAGTTCGTCCTTCCGCTGGCCCTGTCAAGCCTTTTGCAGCTGCTGTTTAACGCGGCGGACCTGATCGTGGTCGGGAATTACGCCGGCGCGACGGCCCTGGCCGCCGTCGGCACCACCGGCGCGCTGATTAACCTGATCATCAACATCTTTCTGGGGCTCAGCGTGGGCGCCAACGTGCTGGTCGCCAGGCAGTACGGCGCGGGGAACCACGGCGGCGTATCCAAGGCGGTCCACACCTCCATTTTCGCCGCGGGCGTCGGCGGGGTCCTCTTCGCCGCCGCCGGCATCCTTCTGTGCCGCCCGCTGCTGAAAATGATGAACATCGAGGGCGAGGTGCTGGACAAGGCCGCGCTGTATATGCGCATCTATTTTGCGGGCCTTCCCGTCATCGGATTGTACAATTACGGCTCCGCCATCCTGCGGGCGGTGGGCGACACCCGGCGTCCCCTGATCTTCCTGTCCATCGCGGGCGTCCTGAACGTACTGATGAACCTGTTCTTCGTCATCGTCCTCAAAATGGACGTGGACGGCGTGGCGCTTGCGACGGTGCTGAGCCAGTGTGTTTCCACCGCTTTGGTGCTGATGACCCTCATCCGCTCCGACAATGCCTGCCGTCTGGATTTAAAGCGCATTCGCCCGGACCGCTACAGTCTTTCGGAGCTCATCCGAATCGGCGTGCCCGCAGGCATCCAGGGCATGTGCTTCTCCCTTTCCAACGTCATCATCCAGTCCACGGTGAACTCCTTCGGCGATTACGCCACCGCCGGCAACGCCGCCTGCTCCAACATCGAGGGCTTCGTCTATGTGATTATGAACGCCTTCCACCAGGCCTGCCTGGCCTTCACCGGGCAGAACATGGGCGCCCGGAAATACGCCCGGATCGACCGCATCGTCCTTTCCGCCGTGGTGCTGCAGTTCATGATCGCCTTTTCCGCCTGCATGCTGGTGTATCTTTTCCGGTATCCACTCCTGGGCATTTACATCAAGGCCGGGGAGGAGGAAGCCATCCGATACGGCATGATCCGGATGCAGGTCTACATGCGGGTCTATTTCATCTGCGGCATCATGGACATCATGTCCGGCATGCTGCGCGGAATGGGCTATTCCCTGGCCCCGACGCTGATCGTGCTGATCGGCACCTGCCTTCTGCGCATCGTGTGGGTCTTTGCGGTCTTCCCCAATTTCAAAACGCTGGAATGCCTCTACCTTTCCTACCCGGTTTCCTGGTCCCTGACCGCCCTCATCCAGATCGTTTTCTACCTGACCCGGCGCAAAAAAGCCTTTGAACGGAACGAACGCCTCTGGCAGACCGAAGCCGCGTAAGGCATAATAAACAAAAACGGCGCGCATCGAACCTTTTCGACGCGCGCCGTTTTTTGTTTTGCTTTTTCCCGTTAATGCGCTGCCTGTTTCAAGGCTTTTATAATCTCCTTCTGTGACGGGAGCCGGTCCCAGGGACGATACCTGGCGGAATATTCCTCCAGCATTTTCTCCGCCGCCGCCGCATCCAGGAGGGGAATCAGGCCAAGGGCATGCCTTTCGGCGGCGCGCAGCATCCACCTGGCCGACTGCTGGGGAAATTCCTTCTCTCTCGGCTTAAGCAGCAGCCGAACCGCCCTTTCAGCCTCATCCGGCGAGGGACCTGCGTTCAGGATTTCACGCACGGAGTCCGTCAGGCGCTCGTCCAGGCGATCGTGGCAGGCATCGTCCTTCAGGGAGTGTCCGAAGCCGAAAAGCCCGTCGGTGACACGCTGCTTTTTTTCTCCCGCTTCCAGTTCCCTCGCGTAGACCTCAAAGGCCGACTCCAGGGCCGCAAAAAGCTCCTCCATCCGTTTTTTCCTCCCCCTGTCTCCCGGATGCCGCCGCCCTATTTCAGGCCGTTCTCTTCTTCTTCGGTCTTTTTTCCCTCTTTGTCCTCCGTCATCCCCTTTTTCCAGAGGATGACGGCGTAGACCATCAGGGCGATGCCGGCGACGACGAACAGCGCCATGAACAAAATCATCATCCCGATTGTCATGGTGGTATCCGGATCGGTCCGGCCCTGATAAAGCTGCCAGGCCGTATATATGAGGTATCCTCCGACGATGCCCATCAGGCAGGACCTGGTTTTTTCGCCGTTCAAAGGCCATCCCCTCCTTTAAAGGGCCCCCGCGGCCAAAGCCGCGGGGGCGTTGCGCTGTCCCTGAAACAATCTTATTTGGCGCGCTTTTTGGACAGGATATCGAACACCACGGCGGCCAGCAGCACGAAGCCCTTGACAACGCGCTGGTAGTTCGCGTCCAGACTGATCAGGCTCATGCCCAGGTTGATCACGCCGATCAGCGTGGCGCCGATGACCATACCCAGCACGGTGCCGGCGCCGCCGCTGGCGGAAACACCGCCCACGACGCAGGCGGAAATGGCGTCCATCTCAAAGTTCTTGCCCACGTCGGCATAGGCGGACTGGGAACGTGCCAGCACCGTGAAGGTGGCGACAGTGGTCAGTACAGCCATGTTCAGGTATGCCAGGAACATGACCCTCCGGGTGTTGACGCCTGACAGGCGCGCGGCCTCAATGTTGCCGCCCAGGACATAGAAGTGACGTCCTACCGTCGTTTTGCCGGTGATAAAGCTGTAGATCAGGATGATGCCCGCGACCCACAAAAGCGTCGTCGGGATGCCGCCGTCCATGGCCAGCTTTGTCATCACCAGGATGATGACCGCCCCGCTGATTCCGCCCTTGACCATGACGCCGCGCATGGTATCCGCTTCATATCCCTTGGCCAGTCGGCTCCTGCGGTTCAGCAAAAGGATCAGGATGACCGCCGCCGCGCAGATCAGCCCCAGGGCGAAGCAGGGCAGGTTCAGGGTACCCTTCTCGGTGGGAAGAATACGTCCGTAAAACATGTTCTGGAAAGCGGTGGGGAAAGGCGCCAGGGAGCCTGTCTTGGAATTGGCGGACAGGATCGACGTGCCCAGGCCGCGGAAGGCCAGGAAGCCCGCCAGCGTGGCAATCCACGGGGGAATGTGCACATACGCGATCAGGTATCCGAGGACGGCGCCGTAGCCGATGCCGATCAAAAGCAGCAGCAGGATGGAAACGCCCGTTCCCCAGCCCTGTACGATCATGAACACACCGCCGATGGCGCCCAGCAGACACACGAAGGCGCCGCAGCTCAGGTCGATGTTGCCGCCGGTCAGCATGCAGATCAGCATGCCGGCTCCCAGGATATAAACGTAGGCGTTCTGGTTGATCAGCTCGGTAAAGCTCGACGGGCTGAAAATGCTTCCGCCTGTCAGGATCAGGAAAAACAGGTATACGAGAACCAGGATGATAAGCATGGCGTTCTTTTTCAGCGTTTCATAGATCGTCTGCTTATCGACCGTTTTTTTGTCCGCTAACGTCTTGTCCATTGTTTCGTCCTCCTTCCCGCCTTACCGTTTCTGCCGTTTGGACATTACGTCGAACATAACGGCGATCAGAAGGACGATACCCTTGACGACCTTCTGGTAGTTCGCGTCCACACCGACGATCATCATGCCTTTGTTGATTACGCCCATCAGCAGCGCGCCGATGATCATGCCGGACACCTTGCCGGTGCCGCCGTAGGCGGAGGCGCCGCCGATAAAGCAGGCGGCGATGGCGTCCATCTCATAGCCCTCGCCGTAGACAGGATCGATGCCCTTGGCGCGGCCGGCGGTCAGGATGCCCGCAAGGCCCGCCAGCAGGCCGATGTTGGCGTAGGCGAACCAGTACACGTTCCGCGTCTTAACGCCGGAGAGGGCCGTGGCCTTTTCGTTGCCGCCCACGGCGTACAGGTGGCGGCCGATGGCGGTCTTGTTGGTGACATAGGCATATACGCCCAGCACCAGGGCAATCCACACCAGCACCATCGGGAAGCCGCGGTAGCAGGCCAACTGGAAGCTGAACCACAGCGCCAGGGCCGAGATCAGGACAATCGTTACGATCTGGCTCGGGATCGACTGGGCAATGCCCAGCTTCTTCTGGACCAGGATCTTATGGACCCTTAACACGATAAAGACAAGGGCAGCCAGGACGCCGATGCACAGGCAGGTCACGTTGAACTTTGTCACGTAATTGGCGCCGATCAGCCCGGTGAGGAACTCGTTGTCCTTGGTGAAGGTGCCGTTCAGTCCCGGGAAGATATCCCTGAGCACGTCCGGAATAAAGCTGGATTTGCCGCTGCCGAAAAGCTGCAGGAAGGTTTCGTTGGAAATATCCACCCTGTAGCCGTTGAGCACCACGTTGGAAAAACCCCTGAAGGCGTACATGCCCGCCAGAGTGGCGATAAAGGCGGGCACCCGGATCTTGGCGATCCAGAAGCCCTGGAAGGCGCCGATGGCAAGGCCGATGGCGAGCATCACCAGAACGGTCACAAGCATCCCCGCGCCTCCGGCCATCATGGTGCAGCCTACGGCGGCAGTGAAGCAGACGACAGAGCCGACGGACAGGTCGATGTTGCCGCCGGTCAGGATGCACATCAGCATGCCCGTCGCCAGCACGAACACATAGGCGTTTTCGGCGATCAGGCCCGTCAGGTTGCTGGGCAGCAGGATCAGGCCTTCCTTGCCCGGCCACTTGGAAAAGATGATCGTCACAAGCACCAGCGCAATGGTCATGGTGTATTTCTGGAAAAACGCGCCGACCTTGTACTTCTCCATAAATTCGGATATACGCTGTTTCAGGCCCGGGGACGCCATGGTCTTTTCACTCATCCTCACGCACCCCTTCCCGATCTTAAAATGACTTGCATGATGTTCTCCTGCGTCGCGTCCTTTGCGTTCATCTCGCCGACGATCCGGGCTTCGTTCATGATATAAATCCTGTCGCTCATACCCAGGACCTCCGGAAGCTCGGACGAGATCAGCACCACGCATTTCCCGGCGGCGGCCAGGTCGTTGATGATGCAGTAGATCTCGTATTTCGCGCCGACGTCAATGCCGCGGGTGGGCTCGTCCAGCAGCAGGATGTCAGGCTCGGCGAACATCCATTTGGCAAGCAGCACCTTCTGCTGGTTGCCGCCGGAAAGATTGCCGACCAGCTGCTCCACGGACGGGGTTTTGATCTTCAGTTTCCCTCTGTATTCCTCCGCCACGGCGTATTCCTTGTCCCCGTCAATCACGGTATGTTTCGATATGGCGCCAAGGTTGGCCAGAGAGGTATTCACCTTGATGGACTGGGACAGCACCAGGCCGTTGCCCTTGCGGTCTTCCGTCACATAGGCAATCTTGTGTCTTATGGCGTCCGCCTCGCTTTTGCGCATTTTGACGTGCTGCCCGTTCAGCTTCATCTCGCCGGAGAAATTCACCCCGTAGCTCTGGCCGAAGATGCTCATGGCCAGCTCCGTGCGCCCTGCGCCCATCAGGCCATAGATGCCGACAACCTCGCCCTTGCGCACGTACATGGACACGTCGTCCACCACTTTCTTCTCCGGGTAAAGGGGATGGTGCACGGTCCAGTGGCTGATCTCCATTTCCACGTCGCCGATGGGCACGTTTTCCCGTTTGGGAAAACGGTTGGTCATCTCGCGGCCGACCATCCCCTTGATGATCCTTTCCTCGCTCACCGGCTCACTGCCGTGGTTGTCGATGGTCTCGATGGTGCTCCCGTCACGGATAACGGTTATCTTGTCCGCCACATAGGAAACCTCGTTCAGCTTGTGGGTGATGATGATCATGGTCATCCCCTGTTTTTTGAAGCTGAGCATCAGGTCCAGCAGCGCGCGGGAATCTTCTTCGTTCAGGGAGGATGTGGGCTCGTCCAGGATCAACAGTTTGGCCTGCTTCGCCAGCGCCTTGGCAATCTCCACCAATTGCTGTTTGCCGGTGCCGATGGTCTTCACCTGCACCTTGGAGCTTTCCTCCAGGCCTACCATCCTCAGGTACTTGTCGGCTTCGGAATAGGTTTTGTTCCAGTTGATGGCGTACTTGTGCCCGCACTCGTTGCCCAGATACATATTTTCGCCGATGGTCATCTCCGGCACCAGGGCAAGCTCCTGGTGGATGATGACGATCCCGAGCTTTTCGGAATCCTTGATGGTCGAAAATTTGCACACCTGGCCATTGTAAATGATATCGCCCGTATAGCTCCCATACGGGTAAATGCCGCTCAGAACATTCATCAGGGTGGATTTCCCGGCGCCGTTCTCGCCGACCAGCGCGTGGATCTCGCCCTCCTCCACCTGCAGATTGACGTTGTCGAGCGCTTTCACACCCGGGAAAGTCTTTGTGATATTCTTCATTTCCAGCAGAATATTTGCCATGGCTTCCTCCATCTTTTCCGTCAGGCGGAAAAAAGGAAATTTCTTGTTTTCCCGATACCCGCGCATAACGCCGGGGCGCTCTTTCGGCGCGGATCCGGCCGTTCTGTCAGGGACTGTTTTGAAACAGTGCAGGCGGGTCGCCCCGCCTGCACTGTTTCAAAGTTCAAAGAATCTTACTGGATGTCTTCCAGGGTGTAGTAGCCGGAGTCGATCAGCAGTTCCTGATAGTTGTCGGCGCTGCCAAATACGGGCACGCACAGGAAGGAAGGAACGGTGATCACGTTGTTGTTGTAGGTCTCGGTGTCGTTGACGTCGACGGTCTCGCCGTTGAGGATCTGGCCGACCATCTTGACCACCTGCGCGGCCAGGGTACGGGTATCCTTGAACACGGACATGCTCTGCTTGCCTTCGATCATCTTCTTGACGTTAGACTTGTCGCAGTCCTGGCCGGTGATGATGGGCCATTCGCCGTCATAGGCGTCTTCCAGAGCGTTGATGACGCCCAGGGCGGTGGAGTCGTTGGAGCACAGCCACACGTCGATGTTGGAGCCGTCGGCATAGAAGGAAGCCAGGATGCTGCTGGCGCGGGTCTGGGCGACTTCGGTCTTCCAGGTGGGGGTCGCCACGTCGGTGAAGGCGACCTGACCGGACTTGACAATCAGCTTGCCGGCGTCAATGTAGGGCTGCAGCACGTCCATGGCGCCGCTGTAGAAGTAGTTGGCATTGTTGTCACCGGGATCGCCGGCGGTGATTTCCATGTAGAAGGGGCCTTCGGCGTTGTCCAGGTCCAGCTTTTCCTTGATGTAGGTGCCCTGCACGGTGCCGACCATGTAGTTGTCGAAGGTGGCATAGTAGGAAACCGCGTCGGATTCCATCAGCAGGCGGTCATAAGCGATGACCGTGACGCCCTTTTCCTTGGCCAGATCCAGGGCGGAGCCCAGGGAGGAGCCTTCAACGGCGGAGATGATGATGACCTTGCAGCCGTTGTTGATCATGTTGGTAACCTGGTTCAGCTGCTGCTGCACGTCGTTGGAGGCGAACTGCAGGTCGACTTCATAGCCGGCATCCTCAAGCATCTTCTTCATGTTTTCGCCGTCCTGGTTCCACCTCTGCAGGTCCTTGGTGGGCATGGACACGCCGACCTTTTCGCCCGCGGCACCGGCAATGCCGATCAGTCCGAGCGCCATGATTGCACACATGAGGATCGCGAGAAACTTCTTCATACGGGTACACTCCTTTGTATTTTTTTGTGTGGGTTTCGGAAACCCACCGGTTGCTCTTATTTTATACCATCAGGTTTTTACTGTCAAGCGTTCGTATAATACAATAATGCATAATAATGCATCAGCCGTTGTTCCCCGTTGACCATATATTGTCCTGCAATTTACAAATATTGTATTTAAAACGCACTCTCTCCGTCCTCGCAGGAGACGGCGGCGCCTTCGCGGCATGTCAGGGACGTCAAGGCGCGTAAACGCTGTCCTCCCGCGATACCAGGTCCTGAATGTCCGCCGGCCGGGCCTCCGGGGCCCGGGCGGTTTCCACCTTCATCCCCGCGTCCATGTCAAGGAACAATTGCGCCACGCGGACCGCCCCCGCGAACTGCAGGTGGCTGTTGTCCCGAAGGCCCACGGGATAGTTTTTGCTTCCCGCGGGAACGTGGCAGAACAGCCGCCCGGTGCCCTCCGGGCCTTCCTTTTCGAACATCGCCATGGAGGCCGCCTCCAGGTCCAGGCATCTGACGCCGCATTTTATCGCCAGGTCCCGCATGGCCGCGGGATAATCCCCGTGGGTGTACATCAGGCGGCCGTCGGGGCCGTAATGCCGCCGCGCGACCGGCGTCGCAAGAACCGCTTCCGCGCCCTGCCTGCGGGCCGCGTCCAGGTACATGGTCAGGTATTCCGGGAAGGTGACCCGGGGAGAGGTATACCGCAGGGGATCGCTCTTTTCGTCGTTGTGGCTGAAGGAGACGATCAGCCTGTCCCCCGGCCTTAAGCACAGCTCAATAAAGCCCAGGCGCTTTTCGGCGATAAAGCTTTTGCTGGACCTGCCGTTCACCGCGCAGTTCTCCACATACACGTTGTCCGGCGCCAGCCTTTTAAGCGCCTGCCCCCAGCCTGTCATCGGGAAGGACTCCTCCCCGTAGTCCGCCATGGTGAAATCGCCGCACAGATACCAGGTGGGCACGCGCCTGTCCGGCCGCCAGTCGTCATATCCGCCGATAACCTCCCTGAGGGTCACGACGGCGGCCTCCTCGTCGGTCAGGCGCTTCTGCCTCGGGTGCCGGGTTTCCTGCGCCGCCCGCGCTCCCCGGGTGCGCCATTCGCCGTATCTTTCGGTAACCGGCCTTTTTTCGTCCCAGTCCAGAAAGCCCCGGGGGGAAACGTGTTCGTCCATTTCGCATTCCAGGAACAGCGTGCGGGCAAAGGCGCGCCAGGGGCGGCCGAGATACGCCTGTCCCTCGCCGCATTCCCCGGTCAGGACGCAGTGATGGAACACCATGCCGAAGGGCTGCTTTTCCGGGGTGTTGGCCGCCGTATACATCCCGCCCCGGGCGTTCATATACAGGGTGCATCCCTCGAACCAGCAGCGGTAGGGGCCGAAGATAAAGTCCACGTCCCCGCGGATGAAGCAGTTTTCAAAATACTGGCGGGCCCGGGTGGGCGGGCAGTCCCCGCAGCTTTCCACGCACTGGGCGGCGCTGATCCTCGGGGAAATCTCCTTTTCCACCTTGGGCATGGTCGGTCCGCAGAACAGGGTGTCCTGGCAGGCGATCAGGCGGCAGTTGCGCCACACGCCCCGGTCCCCCGCCGCGTACACCGCCACGGCCTGGCCCGCCGTGTCCCCGTCCCCGGCGTCGTTGCGGACGGTCAGGTTCTCCACCTCCACGTTGTTCCCGGTCACGATCATCGTAAACGAAAGAAAGGTCCCCTTTTCCTTCCCGTCCGGGCCCAAATCCTTCGCGCAGGCCGAATTGGTGATCACCGTCCGGTCCCGGTCCTCGCCCACGATACGGATATTGTCCTTGTTGACCACCACGCGCTCATGGTATTCGTCCATCCTGACCAGCAGAATGACCGGGGCGCGCCCGGAGGTATCGACGGCGTCGACAGCCGCCTGGATGGAGGTAAAATCCCCGCTTCCGTCCTTTGCTATGATATACATATCTTTTATCCTCCCGGCAAAAGCCCCGATTTTTTCAGTTCCGCCGCCGCGAAGGCGGCAAAGGCCTCGGCCCCGGCGAGCCTTGTGTGCGCGTCATCCTCCCGCCCGGCGATAAAGCGCGGGAACACCCCTTCGGGAAGGCGCATGAACAGCCGTTTGCTTTTTTCCTCCCCCATCTCCTCAACGATCCTGCGGCTTTCAAGGTACATGTCGATCAGCGGCAGCCTGCGCGTCATGGCCAGGGTGCGGACCGCCTCGGGGTAATCCCCGTGGGATTCCTCCAGCCTTCCCTCCCGCCATGTCCTCAGACAGACCGGGGTCATGAGCACCGGCACCGCCCCGCGCATCAGGGCCGTGTCCGCGAAAATCGAAAGCGTATTGGTGTATGAGGTCCAGGGGTCGGTATGCCGCCAGACGAGGCCGCTTTCGTCGTTGTGGGCAAACTGGATCATCATCAGGTCGCCCGGGGCGATCTCCGTCTCAATCTTCTGCAGCCTGCCCTCGGAAATAAAGGATTTGGAGCTCCTGCCGGCGAATGCCCGGTTTTCCACCCGCACCCCCGGAAGAAAGCGGGGCAGCGCCTGCCCCCAGCCCGTCATCGGCGCGTCCCATACGGAATAGCTTGCCGCCGTGGAATCCCCGCAGATATAGACAGTCATGTTTCACCCTCCGTTATTATTGTCTTCACGGTCACTCCCAGGGATAAACCCCGGTGAAATACCCCTCCAGGAACCTTTGGGCCAGGGAATCCGGGCGCACGTTTTCCCGCGCCTCTTTTTCATCGAACCACCGCCAGTCGTCCACCTCTTTGTTGGGGCGCACCTCCACGCTGTCCGCCGCCGCCTCAAAATTGAGCATCAGCGTATTGGACGGCGGGTAATAATGGGTCCGGTTGAACCTCAGGCTCAAAACCCCCAGGCCAAGCTCCTCCCGGATCTCCCTGCAGACGGCGCTCTCCGCGTCCTCGCCCCGGTTGATGTACCCCGCGGGCAGGATCCAGAAAGGCCGCCCGTACTGCCGGATCAGAAGGACCCGCTTCCTGTCCGGGGAAAGCGTCACCATGCTCACCGCCGCGGAAAACACCGGAAACCGCCAGTCCCCGCACCTTTCGCAGAAGGGGACCATCGTTTCCTCGTCGGGGTGATATTTCATCTTAAGAGCCGCCCCGCAGGCCATGCAGTGCTTCATTTCGCTCATCGTTTTTCCTCTTTCCGCCGCCGGTTTCCGTTTTGTCAGCGCACCTCGCCCCAATCCATGTCCGGGCCGTAATAGAAGGACGGATACCCTGTCTGGTTATAGCAGTTGTTCTGCCACGCTATGGAGGAGCGGTACTGCAAATCCTGCATCATGGTAAACAGCTTGTGGTCCGTCACCTCGGTATTCATATAGATGCGGATAAACCGGTCGTCCTCGGTGCGCAGGATCAGGTTTTCCCTGAAATCCCCCAATACATCGGCCACCAGGCAAGGGTTGCCCTTGGTATGGTTGTTGGTCAGCGTGCCCTCGGGGGCAAGCATGACGCCGTGCGCGATATCGTTCACCACGCCCCGCTGCTTCTCGCCGGCGGCATAATTGAAATCGATCACCTGGGTGGTCATGTCCGCCGCCCAGCGGATGCCCTGGTTGGTGCCGGGAGCCCTGATGCCCAGGTCCCGTCCTTTGCAGTCGAACACCCGGCCGTCGGCCCACACCTGCCATCCCCGGACGTCCGGGCAGATCTTCCCGATCATGCAGCGCCCCAGGTCACATTCCGCGTATTCGCCGAAAAACACCTTCCCCGTGGCCGCGTCCCTGAGGGCCCAGCCGTAGGGGGCGTGCCGCGCGCCTTCGAACACGTTGAATATCTGGTATCCCGGCCGGTCCGGGTCGATCTTCGCCACATGGAAACTGTCCCCGTGGCCGAGCCTTGCGCGCCTTCCGTCCGGAAGACGGTCATAGCTGGAATACAGAAGGCTCCCGTCGTGGTCAAGAACCGCCGCGCCGTAGACCACCTCCTGCCTTCCGTCCCCGTCCACGTCGGCGGTGGACAGGCTGTGGTTGCCCTGTCCGGCGAAGGTGCCGTACACAGGGTCCCGTCCCTCCAGGCCGTGGGCCGCGCAGTTGAAGGGATTGTCCATCACCGGATACCCGCTGTCCGCCTTCCACTCCAGTTTGAAGCGGCCCTCAAAAAAGCTGTACGCGGCCACCGCCGAGCGGGTGTAGTATCCGCGGCTCATGATCAGGTACGGCCTCTCCCCGTCCAGGTAGGCCGCCCCGGCCAGGAACCGGTCCACCCGGTTGCAGGGCTCGATTCGCCGCATGGCGTAATCCCCCCACATCAGCCCGTCGTCGTCCCGGGGGAAGGGGAAGGGGATCGTTTCCAGCTCTTCACCCATGCCGGAAAACATGGTCAGGTACTCCGGTCCTTCGTAAATGAAGCCCTCGAAATCCGTAAGGTCGTTGCGGGGACTGCGTGACGGGGCGTAAACGCCGATAAAATAGTCGGCAATTTCGGCGGCGTCCTCCCGGGAAAGGGGATAGGCGTACCTTTCCTCCAGGCCGAAACAGGTCTCCGCCGCCTTCGGCCAGTGCCCCGCGATAACCTCCGGATGCGCGTGCCAGTTCATGAAGGTACGGATCATGTGCTCCCGGTAATCCGCCGCGGAGCACACGTAATTGTCCCCGTGGGTTACGCCGCGTTTTACGTCCTCCCCGGGCAGGGTGATGAATTTTTCCCACATCACCGTCCCGTCCGGGGCATAGCGTGTCATCCGGGTACCCGGCGCGGTTTTGACCGCCATCTCCGCCCGGCCGTCCAGGTTGAAATCCATCACGATGAACTGGGTGTAATGAGCGCCGGCGCGGATGTTGGGGACCATGTCCAGCCGCCACAGGAGCACGCCCTCCCGGGTGAAGCAGTCGATAATGCACCTGCCGGTGTATCCCTTCTGGCTGACGTCATGGGCGTTGGAGGGATCCCACTTGAGGAAATATTCGTACTCCCCGTCTCCGTCCACGTCCCCGACGCTCATGTCGTTGGCATGGTATTCAAATTCCTCGCCCGCCGGCGTTACGCCTCCCTCCGGGCGCTTCAGGGGGATCTCCAGATAGTTCTTGCCGCTTTTCCAGGGCTTCACCGCCTCCGAAAGCGAATCCTGCGCCCCGGTGTCCGGGTCCAGGGCCGCCACCTGATAGCTGTCTTCCGGCCCGCCCTCCGTATCCAGGTAATTGGTGCTGTCGGTAACAAGGGCAATCTCCTCCCCGTTCCGGTACACGCGAAACACCTTGCCCGTCAGGCCCCGCGCATTGTACCCGCGCCATTCGGACCGGAGGAAACGCCAGCTGAGGAAAACCCCGCTGGCCGTCATACAGGCGGCCAGTCCCCGCCCGAGGCTTTCATAGCACGGGCGGAAGATTTTTTTCACCGGGCTTGCCGCCGCGCCGGAGGACGCGATCGCTTTCTTCTCTCCGTCCAGGGCCTGAACCCTGAAATAATGGGGCACATGGGTTGTTTTCGATACTTCGGCGCGCGTTTTTTCCGTTTCCTCAAGAGGGATGTATTCCATTTCCTCCCGGGGCGAATCGGTCCACAGCAGGCGGTAGGAAACCGCTCCGGGAACACGGTCCCACGCAAGGGAGATCTTTTCCTCTTCGATACGTTCGATCCTGATATCCATATTCGGCGGGCTCCTTTTTCCAAAAAGCTTTCCCGCCCGTCCGGGCGGTTCTTCCCATGCATTATAAAACGAATCGGCTCCCTTCGGCAAGGGCTCTCCCGCCCCGCGAAAAAAACCGCGCGAATTCGGAGCCGATAAGATTTCCCGATATATCATAAAAACATCGGCACAAAGCATCATTTGCTTACAAAATCATATAAAATGTAAAATCAGGTCTTGATTTTTCCGATAAAATCAAATAGGATATAAGCAGCGGAAAAACTAAAAAAACAAGGGGGAAATCATTATGAATTACGCGGAAGAATCCTTACGTCTGCATGAGGAATGGCAGGGAAAGATCGAGGTCGTTTCCCGTGTCCCGGTAAAGAATAAAGAGGACCTTTCACTGGCATACACGCCCGGCGTCGCCCAGCCCTGTCTGGAAATCCAGAAGGATTACAACAAATCCTTCACCCTCACCCGCCGCCACAACATGGTCGCGGTCATCACCGACGGCACCGCCGTCCTGGGCCTGGGCGACATCGGTCCCGAGGCCGGCATGCCGGTCATGGAGGGCAAATGCGCCCTGTTCAAGGCCTTCGGCGACGTGGACGCCTTCCCCATCTGCATCCGCTCCAAGGACGTGGATGAAATCGTCCGCACCGTCTATCTGATCTCCGGGTCCTTCGGCGGCATCAACCTGGAGGACATCGCCGCCCCCCGCTGCTTTGAGATCGAGCGCCGCCTGAAGGAAATCTGCGACATCCCCGTCTTCCACGACGACCAGCACGGCACCGCCGTGGTGGTAGGCGCGGCCCTGATCAACGCCCTGCGCGTGGTGAAAAAAGACATCGGCGAGGCGAAGGTGGTCATCAACGGCGCCGGCTCCGCCGGCATCGCCATCGGCAAGCACCTGATGAACCTGGGCGTAAAGCACCTGAAGATGGTGGACCGTTTCGGCATCCTCTGCGAGGGCGAGGACATGAACCCGGCCCAGGCGGAAATGGCGAAGATCACCAACCCCGAGAAGTTCTCCGGCAAGCTGGCCGACGCCATGAAAGGCGCCGACGCGTTCATCGGCGTCAGCGCGCCCCACATCGTTTCCAAAGAAATGGTTCAATCCATGGCTCCCGGCGCCGTCGTGTTCCCGATGGCCAACCCCGTTCCCGAAATCGAGCCCGACGATGCCAAAGCCGCCGGCGCCGCCGTGGTCGGCACCGGCCGCAGCGACCATCCCAACCAGATCAACAACGTGATGTGCTTCCCCGGATTGTTCCGCGGCGCCCTGGACGTGCGCGCCAGGGACATCAACGAGGCCATGAAGCAGGCCGCCTCCTTCGCCCTGGCGGACCTGGTGGCCCCCGAGGAGCTGACCGCCGATTACATCCTCCCCCTGGCCTTTGACAAGCGGATCGGCCCCGCGGTTTCCAAAGCCGTGGCCCAGGCGGCCCGCGACAGCGGCGTAGCCAGGCTGTAACGCCCGGCCGGAAAGAACCGAAGAGGAGGTATAACATGAGCAACAAGCCCAATCTGCAGAAACAACCGCAGAAAAAAGCCCTGACCTTCTTCAACCTGCCCTGGCCCATCTTCTGCATCATCGCCGCGGTGGTCTTCGGCGCCACATACCTGGGCGTGCTGCCGACGGGTATGACGGGCTGCTTCGCCTTCATGATTGTACTGGGCACGATCCTCGGCTGGATCGGCGATCACACTCCCATCATCAAAAGCTACCTGGGCGGCGGCGCCATCGTCTGCATTTTCGGCTCCGCGCTCCTGGTCTATTTCCACCTGATCCCCGAAGGGAACATGGCTCTGCCCCTGAAGAGCGGATACAACCTGCTGAGCGGCATCAACAGCTTCTTCAAGGGCGACGGCGGGTTCCTCGACTGGTACATCGCAGCCCTGATTACCGGCTCCATCCTGGGCATGAACCGCAAGCTGCTGGTCAAGGCCGCCGCCCGTTACTTCCCGGCCATTTTCGGCGGTCTGATCCTGGCTTTCGCGCTGTGCATGGGCGTGGCGGCCATCATGGGCTACCCGGTCATGAACGCCCTGCTCCTCATCGCCCTGCCCATCATGGGCGGCGGCATGGGCGCCGGCGCGACCCCGCTTTCCAAGATCTTTGACACGGCCAGTTCCATGAGCGCCGATACCGCGCTGTCCATCATGACGCCCGCCGTGGCCATCGGCAACGCCATCTCCATCGTGCTGGCCGGCATTCTGGTCAAGGTGCTCGCCGGCGACAAGTTCAACGGTCACGGCATGCTGATGAAGGCCGGCCACATGGATCCCAAGGAACTGGAGATCAGCCCCGAAATGCAAAAAAAGCGCGACCACATCGAGGTGAAAAACCTGGGCATGGGCCTTCTCACCTCCGGCGGCTTCTTCGTCTTCGGCTTCATCCTCGCGGGCGTCTGGAAGGCCCTGGTACCCAGTGTCACCATCCACGCCTATGCCTGGATGATCATCACCGTTGCGGTCTGCAAGATCACCAACATCGTGCCGGAAAGCCTCGAGGTCGCCTGTTACCAGTGGTTCCAGTTCGTCATGAAGAACCTGACCACCATGCTGCTGGTGGGCATCGGCATCTGCTACCTGGACATCAACACCGTGGTCTCCAGCTTCTCCATCACCTACCTCCTTTTGTGCCTTGCCACATGCGTCGGCGCCTTTGTCGGCGCGGCCTTCATCGGCAAGCTGGTGGGCTTCTATCCCTTTGAAGCCGGCATCACCGCGGGCCTGTGCATGTCCAACATGGGCGGCACCGGCGACGTGGCGGTGCTCTCCTCCGCCGACAGGATGGAGCTGATGCCCTTCGCGCAGATCTCCTCCCGTCTTGGCGGCGCGATCATATTGCTGCTGGCCAGCCTGATGCTGTCGGTCCTGGCCCAGTTCATCGTCACAACGAACCCCGAGGCAGTCGAGGAAGCGGTTCCGCAGGCCCTCAATGTGGTTCGCTACGGCATGACCGTCATGGGCCTCGGCTGATAAATCCTTAACGCGCTGCGCGGCGGGAACGGAAACCGTCCCCGCCGCGTTTTTGCGCCTGCATCTTAAATATCATAACCGAATGAACCCGGACATGAACCGACTTTTTTGAGGGCGGCGGGAAAATCGGCGTGATGTCCGCGAAATGAAAACAGCGCGGAAGCTTTATACTTCCGCGCCGATATCGTCCAGGTATTTTCTTACGTTCAGGGACGCCGCGTATACGGCGTTCTTTTTTTCGCCTTCGGCCGCCAGGCTTTCCCGCGCTTCCCTCAGCGACAGGCCGGACAGCATTTTTTCGATAAGCCGTGCCTCCATGGACGCGCCGCTTTGGGCCGGAGCCTCAGCCGCGGGGCAGGCGCGCAGGTCCATCACCACGCAGTACTCGCCCTTATCGCTTTTTTCGTTGGCCGAAAGCTCCGCGAGCACCGCGGAGGGCGAGCCCCGAAGGGTGGTTTCGTGCAGCTTGGTCAGATCGCAGCTGACCGAAAGCCTGGCCTCCGGCAGGGTTTTTTCCACCGCCGCGATCAGGTCCTTGATCCGGTAGGGACTTTCGTGGACCACCGCGCCGCGGTGATGCCCCCGCATGGACAAAAGCTTTTCCTCCAGGTCCTTTTTCTCCCGGGGAAGAAAACCGAAAAAGGTGAACTCCCGCAAGTCGAACCCGCTGACCGACACCGCCGCGGCCATGGCCGAGGGGCCCGCCACCGCGTACACGGGAATGCCCCTTTCGGCGCAGGCCTTCACAAGGTACGTCCCCGGGTCGGACACCGCGGGCGTCCCGGCGTCGGTCACCAGGGCGCAGTCGATGCCCTCCGAAATCATCCTTTCGCAGATCCGGGGGCCCATGTTCTCCTCATTGTGCTGATGACAGCTGACGAGGGGCGTGTGAATATCAAAATGGTTCAGCAATTTCAGCGTCACCCGGGTATCCTCGGCGGCGATCAGGCCCACGCTTTTCAGCGTTTCCACCGCCCGGGGGCTCATGTCCCCCAGGTTGCCGATGGGGGTCGCCACCACATACAAGGCGCTCATAATTTCTTCTCCATGATATAAAAGCCGGGCCCGCAGAAAGCGGACCTCTTAAAAACGCGATGTCTCCGCAATCATCGGAAGGCGCCTCTTTCAAACACCCTCAGCACCGCCGAGTGGCTGCGGGGGTTTGCAGCGATTTCCTCCGGCGACGGCTTGACCGCGCCTCCCCCCAGAACCTTTCCGAGGGGCTTTTTGCCGCAGACGCAGACAGGCGCTTTGGGCGGGCAGGTGCAGGGGTTCTGCATCTTCCTGAAGGCCTGCTTCACCACCCGGTCCTCGATGGAATGGAAGGTCAGAACGCACAGCCGCCCTCCGGGCCGGAGCAGGCCGACCCAGTCGTTCAGCGCCTTTTCCAGCGGCGCGATCTCGTCGTTGACGGCGATGCGCACGGCCTGGAAGGTCCTGCGGGCGCTGTGGCCCTCTTCCTTCCGCCTGACCGCCTTCGGGATGGCCGCGTCCACCACCCCGACCAGGTCGAAGGTGGTCTCAAGGGGCTTTTCCCGGCGTTTTTCAGTAAGGATGCGCGCGATGCGCGCCGCCCATTTTTCGTCGGCGTATTCGTAAAGAACCCTGGCGAATTCCTTTTCGTCCACTGTATTCAGCCAGCGGGCTGCGGTCATGCCCGAGGTCGGGTCCATGCGCATGTCCAGCGGCGCGTCCTCGTGGAAGCTGAAGCCCCTTTCCGGGGTATCGATCTGGTGACTTGAAACGCCCAGGTCCAGCAATCCCCCGTCCAGCAGGATCCCTTCCGGCAGCAGTTTTTTGACGTCGTGGAAATTGCCGTGGATCGCGCGAAAGCCGGGATATCCCTTCAGCCTCTCCGACGCCGCCTCCAGGGCGGCCGGATCCCGGTCGATGCCGTAAAGCGTCCCCTCGCCCATTTTTTCGAGGATCAGGGCGCTGTGACCGCCGCCGCCCAGGGTGCCGTCGGCAAATACGCCTCCCGGGCCGGGCCGGAGGTATTCGATAATCTCCCGCGGCATCACCGGTTCATGATGGAACGCCATTTTTTCCTCCGAGATCCTGTGATATCCCGTTCTCCCGTCCCCGGGGGACGGGAGAACGGGTCCTGAAACCGGCCGCGGATCATGAAATATCCGTACCGGTCCCAGTACGGCCCTTTTTACGCTTCCAGCTCGCTCAATTGCTTTTCCAGGGCCGCGAGCATCTGCCTGTTGGTTTCGATCTTCTGCTTTTCGCTTTCCACCAGGGCCGCGGGGGCCTTGGAAACGAAGCCGGCGTTGTTCAGCTTGCCCTCGCCCCGCTTGATTTCGCCCTCGAGCCGTTCCTTTTCCTTGGTCAGGCGCTTGCGCTCGGCCGCGAGGTCCACCAATTCGCCCAGGGGGATAAAGAACTCGCCCGCCGCGGTCACGGCGCCCACGGTCTTTTCGCCGGGTTTTTCATTTTCGCCGAGGAGGATCTCCTCGGTGACGGCGGCCAGGCGCTTAAAAGCGCTTTCCTCGCTCATAAGCGTTTCGGCCCAGCCCTCGGCGGGACGGACCATCAGCCTCGCCCGGTGCCCGGCCTGCACGTTCATGCCGCTCCTCAGGTTGCGGATGGCGCGCACCATATCCATGACGCCCTCCATTCTGAAGCAGGCTTCGGGGAATTCCAGGCTTTCGTCGGCCTCGGGCCACGCGGACAGCATGCAGCTCTTATTCTCCTGCCCGGGCAGATAGGAGAACACCTCTTCGGTCACGAAGGGCATCAGCGGATGCAGAAGGCGCAGCAGGCCGGAGAGCACCGTCAAAAGCACCGCCCGGGCGTTGTCCTTTTTCTTTTCGTCGTCTCCAAGAAGGGCGCTCTTCGACAGTTCGATATACCAGTCGCAGAATTCGCTCCAGGCGAAGTCGTAAAGCTTCTGGGCCGCCAGGCCGTAATCGGCCGCGTCGAAGTATTCGGTCACCTGGCGCACCGTTTCGGTGTACCGGGTCAGGATCCACTTGTCCTCCGCCGTAAGCATGGCGCGGTCCAGTTCGGGCGCGGCATCGCCCATGTTCATCAGCACGAAGCGGCTGGCGTTCCACACCTTGTTGGCGAAGTTCCGGGCCATCTCCACCTTTTCGGTGGAATAGCGGGTGTCGTTCCCGGGGCTGATGCCCATCACCAGGGAGAAGCGCAGCGCGTCGGCGCCGTACTTGTCGATGATCTCCAGGGGATCGATGCCGTTGCCCAGGGATTTGGACATCTTCCTGCCCAGGGAATCCCTCACCAGGCCGTGAATCACCACGGTGTCAAAGGGCGGCTGCCCCATCTGCTCGATGCCGGAGAAGATCATCCTCGCCACCCAGAAGAAGATGATGTCATAGCCCGTCACCAGGGTGCTGGTGGGATAGAAGTACTTCAAATCCTCGGTTTCGTCCGGCCAGCCCAGGGTGGAGAAGGGCCACAGGGCGCTGGAGAACCAGGTATCCAGCACGTCCTCGTCCTGGCGGATGTTTTTGCTTCCGCACTTTCCGCAGGCGCAGATATCCTGACGGCTGACGGTGATCTCGCCGCAGTCGTCGCAGTACCAGGCGGGGATGCGGTGGCCCCACCACAGGTGGCGGCTGATGCACCAGTCGCGGATATTCTCCATCCAGTTCAGGTAGTTGCGGGTGAACCTTTCAGGCACGAACCGGGTCTCGCCCTTCTTCACCGCCGCGATGGCCGGCTCCGCCAGAGGCGCCATTCTGACAAACCACTGGCTGGCGATCATCGGTTCGATGTTGGCATGGCAGCGATAGCAGGTGCCCACCTCGTGCTTCAGGTCCTCGACGGATTTCAGGTATCCGCCCTCCTCCAGGTCCTTCACGATGGCCTTGCGGCATTCCCCGGTGGTCATATGGGCGTATTTGCCGGTATCCATCACCCGCGCCTCGCCCACGGCGGCCTTGCCGGAGGCAAAGAGCTCGTCGTTTTCGGCTTTTTCCTCCGCGCCGGTCATCCTGCCGTCGTAGGTGAAGACGCGCACGATCTCAAGATTATGCCTCTGCCCCACCTCGTAGTCGTTGGGGTCGTGGGCCGGCGTGATTTTCACGACGCCGGTGCCCTTGGTCATGTCGGCGTGCTCGTCGCAGACGATGGGGATCTCCCTGCCCACCAGGGGCAGGATCACGTGGCACCCGTGCAGGTGCTTATAGCGCTCGTCCCCGGGGTTGATCGCCACCGCGGTGTCGCCCAGCATGGTTTCGGGGCGGGTGGTGGCCAGCTCCAGCATTTCGCCGGTCTCCTTCACCGGGTAGAGCAGATGCCAGAAATGGCCGTCCTGCTCGGTGTACTCCACCTCGATATCGGAAAGGGACGATCCGCAGCAGGGACACCAGTTCACAAGGCGCGCGCCCCGGTAGATCAGCTTCTTTTCGTACAGGCGGCAGAACACCTCCCGCACCGCCCTGGAACAGCCCTCGTCCATGGTGAAGCGCTCCCGCGTCCAGTCGCAGGAGGAGCCCATGCGGCGCAGCTGGCGGGTGATGCGTCCGCCGTATTCTTCCTTCCAGGCCCAGGCGCGCTTAAGAAAGCCCTCGCGGCCCAGCGTTTCCTTGCTGAGCCCCTCGGAGCGGATCTGGTCCACCACCCGGGCCTCGGTGGCGATGGCGGCGTGGTCGGTGCCGGGCAGCCACAATGTGGGGTCGCCCTTCATGCGGTGGAAGCGTACCAGGGAATCCTGCAGCGTGCAGTCCATCGCGTGGCCCATGTGCAATTGCCCCGTCACGTTGGGGGGCGGCATCATGATGGTGAAGGGCTTTTTCCCCTCCTCGCGGCGGGCGATGAAGGCGCCGGAGGATTCCCAGCGCTCATAGGTATCCTTTTCGATTTTCGCGGGGTCATAGGCCTTGGCCATTTCAAAGGCCGTCTGTTTTTCCGTCATACTATCCCTCCGTCAGATAAAAAAAGGAACGCCCCATCCCAAAGGACGGATCGTTCCGTGGTACCACCTTTATTCACGGTCCCCGGGGGGACCGCCTCATCGGCGTTTATCGCTCGCCGGCGGGCAGACTACTCCGTTCACCTGCCGCCCTCCGGGACGACCTTCCCCGCGCTCCTTCCCGGACGGCCTTTCAGCCGGTGAGCCGTCCTCTCTTTCAGGGGGTTGCGCAGGTACTCCTTCCCATCGCAGGGCCTGTTTGCATTTTACATGCCGCCCGGGGCGGCCGGATCATCTCAGGCTTCCTTCTTTTCTTTGTCCATGTCGATGATCTGCTTGCCGTCATAGTATCCGCAATGCTTGCAGACACGATGGGCCAGCTTCAGCTGATGGCACTGTTTGCACTCCACCAGGGTGGGGGCGTTCAGTTTCCAGTTGGCACGACGGCTGCGTCCACGCGCTTTCGATACTTTCTCCTTAGGCAGAGCCATGATTACACCTCCTGATCCTTTGTCAGCAATTGCTGCAATGCCGAAAAAGGATGCTGGTCGGGCAATTCCTTCTGGCAAGCATGCGTGGGATTATCTTCCCGCAGGGCCTTCATCGCGTCACACGGCGGATCGCAAAGGAGCCGCATGGGCAATTCCAGCACCGCGAGAGTCAACGCCAGATGAGAAAGCTCCACTTTGGAGCCCTCAAAGGCAAGGCGTTCTTCTTCAAGCCCCTGTGCGCCGTCCGTGTCCTTCGCGCGTTCCGCCAGGGCTTCCCGGCGGTCCATATGGCGGAAGGATTCGTCGAATTCCACCCGGATGGGCAGGGCGACCGGATTAAGGCACGCCGCGCATCTGCCGCGGGCCGTCGTTTCCAGCGTCCCCCTCAGGCGCAGCGCCTTTCCCTCCAGACTGTAAAATCCGCTCATCAGGACGCCTTCGAAGGTGACCGTGTCACCGAAGATCTCCTGCGGAGGGATTTCATCCCGATGGAGAAAGGGAAATTCCTCCCCTTCCGACTTAATGGCCATGGAAACATCCAGCAGCAAAAAGCATCACTCCATTCGAGACCTAAAATATTATAATGGTCCGCGTCATGATTGTCAACCGTTAAAAACAAATTTTGAAACGGCGCGGGAGACATTAAAAACGAAAACAAGAGAAAAAAACACCGTTCCGTCCCTCAGTCCTCAAGCTCGGAAAGCAGCGCCCGCACCTCGTCCAGGCTTTCCGCGCAGTTGATCCGGGTGCGCAGCTTCGCGGCGCCGCGGCGAAAAGCGATATACCAGGAAAAATGCTTGCGCATCTCAAGCACCGCCCGGTGCTCGCCCTTCCATTCGGCCATTTCCTCCGCCTGCCGGAGGGCCGTGGCCATCACCTCGGCGTAGGAGGGCCTATGGTATTCCTCGCCCCTGAGATAGGCGTGGATCTCCTCAAATATCCACGGGTTTCCCAGGGCGGCCCGGCCCACGGCCAGGGAATCGCAGCCCGTCGTCTTCAGCATGTCCAGGGCGCTTTCCCCGCTGTCGATGTCCCCGTTGGCGCACACGGGAATCTTTACGGCGGCCTTGACCCGGCCGATCATTTCCCTGTCCGCCTTCCCGGAATAAAACTGGTCCCTTGTCCGCCCGTGCACCGTAATGCCGGAAGCGCCGGCCTCCTCGACCGCCCCGGCCACTTCCGTCGCGGTCACGCTGTCCCCGTTCCAGCCAAGACGCATTTTCACCGTCACCGGGAGCGCCGTGTTTTTGACCGCCGCCTCCACGATCCTCCCGCAAAGGTCCGGGTCCCGCATCAGGGCGCTGCCGTTTCCGCCGCCCGTCACCTTGTGGGCCGGGCAGCCCATGTTGATATCGATGCCCGCGAACAGCTGAAGCTGCGTCAGCACATCCGCGGCCATGGCGAACCATTTCGGTTCCCGGCCGAAAATCTGCGCGGTCACCGGGCCTTCCCCCGGCAGGACCTTCAACAGATTGCCGTAGGCCTCAAGGGCCTTTGGGGCGGTCATATAGCCCTGGGCGCTGATCATCTCGGTGGTGGCGCCGTCGCAGCCGTGCTCAAAGCACAGCCTCCTGAAAACGCAGTCGGTGACCCCGGCCATCGGCGCAAGATAAACCGGTACGTCCCTGCCGCTCACCGGATCACCTCCCTCTGGCTCAGGTCCCGGACGATCCACTGCCCGTCCTCCCGGATCATGACGGCGTCGTAACGGATGGTCTCCCAGGCCGGCGGGGATACCGTCAGCCCCATCTCCAGCCCCTGGGCGCGGAGGGAGGATTTGATCCTGCCGTCGATGCCCACCACCCTTTCCACAAAGGTGGCGCTGGCGGTGTTGTCCCAGGGCCAGCACCAGACGTATTCCAGGTTCAGCCGGTGGTCGATGCCCGTGATGTCGTAATAGTTGGTGTACACCGATCCCTCTTCCCCGGTCACCCGCAGCATATCGTCCTGGGCGAGGCAGACGGGGGAAAAATACCTTTGCAGTGTCTCCGGGTCCGCCCCCATCATGATGACCTGGGTCCGCCGGGCCATGCCGTCCTTCAGGATCACATAGATATTGGCCGCGTTCATGGAGAAATAAAAAGCCATCACAAAAATGCCCAGCACCGCCACCGCCACCAGGAGCCGGGTGGCCGCGAACCAGGTCAGTCTGCGAAAATACTTCATTCCATTCCCCTCCCGCCGGTCGTGTACACATACAACGTCCCCGGGGACCCGATCGATCCCCGCGGAAGACCATCATATCACATTTTTCCCGTGTTGGCTACCTTGTTCCCGCCCCGCCTTTTTGATGAGTGAAGTGCAAAAGTAACTTCCAGAGTGGGGGTAAGGAAGTGGAAGTTAGTCTTACAAGAGAATCCAGTTGGAAATTAGTAGTACACTTGGCATAGA